>JANNRN010000255.1:0-7225 GCA_031401375.1 Phyllobacteriaceae bacterium
TTCATCTGTCGCCGCAAGGGTTGAACGCGCTTGATATCGGTGCATCAACCGGCGGCTTTTCCCAGGTCCTCATGGAACGGGGCGCCCTGCACGTGGTCGCTGTTGATGTCGGCCATGACCAAATGCACGCAAGTCTCTTGAACGACTCACGAATTTCCAATCTCGAAGGCCTCAACGCGCGCGAATTGAACCGGGAGCATCTCGGGGGCAGGGCGGTAGGATTTGTCGTCTGTGATGTCAGCTTCATTTCGCTGAAACTTGCCCTGCCGAAGGCACTCTCATTGGCGGAACCTGGCGCGCACTGCGTTGTTCTGGTCAAGCCGCAATTTGAGGCAGGCAGGAAAGCCATCGGCAAAGGTGGAATCCTGAAGGATGCGTCGATGGGCGAACTGGTGGCGCAGGACCTTTCCCGCTGGCTGAATGCAGAACCCGGCTGGCGTTCGCTAGGGACCTGTCCCTCTCCCATTGAAGGGGGCGGCGGCAACCGCGAATATCTGCTGGCCGGCGTAAAGGATCGCTTATGAGCAGCGTGCTGATTGAGCGCCTGGGCGCGCAGGGCGATGGTATTGTCACGCAGCAGGACCGCCCGGTTTTCGTGCCGTTCACACTGCCCGGCGAGCGCGTCAACTTGGCGATAAACGGCCATGAAGGCACCGTGATCTCTGTGCTGGAGCCGTCAAGCGAACGTGTCCAGCCCGCTTGCAAGCACTTCGAACACTGTGGCGGCTGCGCCCTGCAGCATTGGGCCGCCAAGCCCTATCTCGAATGGAAGCGCTCGCTGGTGCGCGAGGCTTTGGCCTCCAAGGGCATTGAGGCTGAAATCGGGCCGGTCGCGCCATGTAAGCCGGGCGAGCGCCGGCGGGTTACGTTCACGGCCCGCAAAGTGCAGGGCAATGTCGTGATCGGTTTCAATGCGGCAAGATCGCATGACATTGTCGAGATCGAGGAATGCCCCGTTTCCATGTCCTCGCTGATCGCCGCTTTGCCGGCATTGAAGATCCTGTCGGCGATTCTTGTTACGAAAAACGACCCGGCCCGCATTTCGGTGACAGCGACGGATTCCGGCCTTGAGGTTTCAGTTGAGGGCATTCCCGCTCCCAAAGGCGAAGCCCGCAAACGTGCGTCCGAATACACGATCCTCAACAAATGGACACGGCTGAGCGTTGCCGGCGAAATCATCGTTGAGCCGCGCAAACCTGTCTTGAGTTTCGGCAAAGTCCCGGTTTTCATTGCCCCCGGCGGTTTTCTGCAGGCGGTCCATCATGTGGAAGAACAGATGGCGGCGCTGGTGTCAGCGCATCTGGCCAAATCAAGGAAGATCGCCGACCTGTTTTCAGGCGCGGGCTCGTTCACGTTCCGCCTGGCTGAAAATTCCGCTGTGCACGCCCTCGAAAGCGACGAGGGCTCCGTTGCGGCACTCAATCACGCATGGAAGCATGTGCAAGGTCTCAAACCCATCAGTGCCGAACAGCGCGACCTCTATCGCCGGCCGCTGACTGTTGGTGAGCTGAAGGCCTATGACGGCGTGGTGTTCGATCCGCCAAGGGCGGGCGCTGAGGCCCAATGCGTGACACTCGCCAAATCCGGCGTCAAAAAGATCGCCGCCGTTTCATGCAACCCGATCACGCTCGCGCGGGACCTGCGGATATTGATCGACGGCGGCTACAAGCTCGTGAGTGTCACGCCCTTCGACCAGTTCCTGTGGTCGCCGCATGTGGAAGTGGTGGCGTTGCTGGCGCGGTGAGGAGCAAGAATGAACCACGCCGATCTGCACACCTTCATCGTCAAAGCCAAGCGCGCCACCTATGTCGGCGATGGTGCAAAGGCCGAGCCAAGCCGGTTGGGGTCTCATGACCTGACGTTCGAAATTGGCGCATGGCTCTACCGTGACAGCTATTTCGGCGGCACCGATTTTCTCGGACAAGAAACCGTTTGGCATGCGAGCGCACCTGTCTGGGCGATGAACTATTACGGCTACATCCTGCGCGATGACCTGATCGACGCCAATCGCGCTGGTGCAACAATCAAGGCCGCGCTGTCTGAAATGTATGCCGGGGGGCGATTCCTCGGCGGGTTTGACTGGGCCGGCCCGCATGGGCGGTATGTTGATCGGTCAGAGGGCGAGTTCACGCATTTCAGGGGGAGGGAAGTTATCCTTGTCGGTGGCGTGGAGGCCTATGGGCTGGATTATTTTGGCGGGCTGGTGAAGGAGTGAGCTCAGTTCGCGATCGCAATTATGCTTCTTGCAATGAAGTACTCGGGCTTGTTGCTGAACGCCATCTTTTCCAGCAGTCCAATGTCTTCCAGATTGCCGATGGTCCTTCGTGCCGCCGGTGGTGTCACGCGCAACAATTTTTGAACCAACGGCGTCGAGGTCACAGGGCTTTTGAACATTTCATCAATCAGCAATAGGACGTTGTTGGAACGGTATTTTTCCATGGCTTTGCGTTTGAATTCGGTATTGAGTTGAACAAGCCGGTCAACAATCGCAACTGACTTTGCGCAAGTGTCGGCACAAATCCGGAGGAAAAAGGTTAACCACTCGCTCCAGTTTCCCTTTGCGGAAACGTTGTACATCAGGTCAATGTATTCATCTTTGCGGCCTTCAATTGAGGCGCTTGGGTAAAATACGGGGGATTGAATCAGACGGCGTTCAAGCAAGATGATCGGGATGAGGATTCGTCCAACGCGGCCATTTCCGTCCGCAAATGGGTGGATGGTCTCAAACTGATAGTGAACCAATGCCGCCTCCAGCAGGGGGTCAATGTTCTCGGGGTTTTCGCGATTGATAAACGCTTCCAGCCGATCCATGCACTCTTGGGTTTCGTCTGGCGGCGGCGGAATAAATCGCGCAGTTTCTATGGCCGTCCCACCAATCCAGTTTTGAAATTGTTTGTATTCGCCTGGCCGCTTGTTGCCGCCCCGTCCGCCCGGCAGGCCGCCAAGCAACCTCTCATGGGTTTCACGAATGAGTCGATGCGAAATTGGCAATTTGTCCATTGATTGAACCGCATGCGACAGCGCATCACGGTAATTGTTGACTTCGCGCGTTTCCGCCCGCGCGTTTTTTTCTTCCCCTGCCTCCAGCAGTGCCAGCTCGTCGATGGTTGTATAGGTTCCCTCCATTGCGGAAGAAGTCAGCGCCTCGCGCCTTTGCAACGGGCGAAGGATGAGGTTGGGATTTCCGAGTTGGGTGATTTTGGAGTTAAGCAACGCGATGCCGCGCGATGCAGCTCCATAGACATTGAAGATCGCCGCGAGATCGATTTCGGGAGCCAAATCATTTGGCACATAAGCAAGCTGGTCATGAATTGTCGGGACCAATCGGCCGGTTGGGGACGACTTGAATAGTTCGTAGTTCATGCCAATTAATACCTAAATGCCAATTTGGTATCAATTGACAGAAAAATTGTTACTTGTCTATCAATTCCGCGCCGAATTAATACCAAACATCCAGTTAGGTATCATAACCCCGTCCCGCCCACCGTTACCTGATCCATCCTGAGATGCGGTTGCCCCACCCCGACGGGGACACTCTGCCCGCCTTTGCCGCACATGCCAACGCCGGTGTCGAGCTTCATGTCATTGCCGACCATCGAAATGCGCCGCATTGATTCCGGGCCGTTGCCGATCAGCATGGCGCCCTTGATCGGTGCGCCGACTTTGCCGTTTTCGATCATGTAGGCCTCGGTGCAGCCGAAAACGAACTTGCCGGAGGTGATATCGACCTGGCCGCCGCCGAACGAGACGGCATAAATGCCCTTCTTCACCGAGGCGATGATTTCTTCCGGTGTCTTATCACCGCTGAGCATATAGGTGTTGGTCATGCGCGGCATCGGCGTATGGGCATAGGATTCGCGCCGTCCATTGCCGGTGGGATCAACGCCCATCAGCCGCGCGTTCTGGCGGTCTTGCATGTAGCCGACAAGGCGTCCGTCCTCGATTAGCACCGTGTTGTTGGTCGGCGTGCCCTCATCATCAATGGTCAAGGAACCGCGCCGTTCGTTGATCGTGCCGTTGTCGACGACCGTGACACCTTTTGAGGCCACCATCTCGCCCATCAGGCCGGCAAAAGCGGATGTCTTCTTGCGATTGAAGTCGCCTTCAAGGCCATGGCCGACCGCTTCGTGCAGCATGACGCCGGGCCAGCCGGACGACAGCACGATATCGAACGTGCCGGCGGGCGCTGGAATGGCGCTGAGATTGACCAAGGCCTGCCGCAATGCCTCGTCGGCGGCGAAATGCCAAGTGTCGGAGGCGATGAACGCGCCGAACCCCTTGCGCCCGCCAGCGCCGTAAGAACCGGATTCCTGTTTGACTCCATCGCCAACCACGACAGCTACGTTGAAACGCACCATTGGGCGCACATCGCGGACGAAATGCCCGTCAGCGCGCAGGATTTCCACATGCTGCCAAGAGGCGGCCAGCGACACGGTCACTTGCTGCACCTTCGGGTCCCTGGCGCGCAAATAGGCGTCAATCTCCTGGAGAAGCTTCACCTTCTCCTCAAAGCCTGGCCCGGCAAGCGGGTTTTCATCGCCATAGAGTTTGAGATTGGTGCGTGCGGGCGCTGCCGCATAGATGCCGGAGTGACCGGTCTGCACGGCGCGCACCGCATCGGCGGCGCGTTTCAAGGCGGCAACGCTCATTTCGCCGGAATGTGCGTAGCCAACCGCCTCGCCGGCGACGGCGCGAAGACCGAAGCCGCGGTCCTCGTTGTAGGACGCCGTTTTCAGCAGTCCGTTGTCAAACATCAGGGATTCGGACTGGCGGTGCTCGGCGAATAACTCGCCATCGTCAGTGCGCGACAGTGCGCCCGAAACCAGCGCGGCAATCTCTTCCCGGGTCGCGTCGAATTGGTCGACGAGGTTGTTCATGCGAAAACTCCGGTTCAATGGTGAAGTCCCGCATTTAGGGTCAGTCAGCGCCCGCCGCAAGCACAGATCAGGACAGCGATCAGGGGAGCGCTGCAAATCCGTCGGTAAAGCCGGTCAAATCAACAGGAATGCCGATTCCCTCTTCAGGTGTCTGAAACACGATGAATGTGGCTGACTTGCCCGCGCCGAGCGCGTTGATCATGGTTTCCTCCAGGATCACCTCGGCATAGCAGCCGTCCTGGAAACAGCGCACGAAATAGGCGCGGCCCATGTCTTTGCCGTCGATGTTGAGGCCAAGCCCATTGGGGAGTAAAACCCCCAAAGGCGCAAGCACGCGCAAAATCTTTGCCTTGTTGTCCGCCGTCTTGATCACAACGACTGACAGGCCAACCTCAGGCCGGTCTTCGGCAACCACGTTCTGCATCAGCGCACATTGCTCGGTTTTCGCCCCGGCCGGCGTATCGCAAAGGATTGACCATGCGCCATGCGTGGATTTGACCGTGCCGCTGGCGGCGGATTGGGCGAACGCCGGGGCAGAGAACACGAGCGCTGTGCAGAAGGCCGAAAAGACCAAAATTGACCGGAACATGTGCTCTCCTGTGAGAATCATCGTGCGTAAAATGCAGCAGGCCAAGGAAAAAGGAAAGATACCTGCTGGCCAGGCAGTATATCAGTCCGAAATCGATGGGCCTCGAAAATGACATTTTCCAACAATCACCCCGCTGCAACTTAAAATAGTCACTGTCGAACAGGGTTGTGTATCTTGACTTGCACACGCAGTCGACCTAATCCCGCTCGCACTTTGTCACGCGTTGGCTTTCGTTCCCTGACCGGAGCGACGGGTCTGCTGGTGGCTTAATCAGTGAAGCCGCAATTTCGAGGGGAGAAAAGCAATGGGTCTAAAGAAAAAAGTCGTCATGATCGGCGTTGATCCCTTTGACTATGATTACGCGAATTCGCCCTTTCCTGATCTGACGCCCGAAATCGTCATGGACGCCTTGAAGGCTGACGAAGCCAAATTGAATGCTTTGGGCTGCGACGCAAGGTTGCTTCTGGTCAACCCGGCGGGTGAAATGGAATCCACGGTCGCCGCATATCTTGATGCCGAATCGTTCGATTGCATATTGATAGGCGCCGCCGCACGAACAACGCCAAAGTATTTTCTCCTGTTCGAGAAGCTTATCAATCTTGTCCATCGTCACGCGCCGAACGCGGCCATCTGCTTCAACTCAAACCCTGACGACACGGCGGCTGCCGTTCAGCGTTGGGTGTAGCATCTTGCTTCGCAGAGACGTCCAATCGTCCAAGGTGGCGTCGTGGTGCGCCCGATTTAGAAAACATAACGGGAGATCATCATGGATATAAAGCTGCTTGATCCGAAAGTTGACATCAAAAACCAACTGGATGGCGGTCAATCGGGCCCGGTCATGTTCATCGCCCTTTTCCATGTGCCTGAATCTGATGCAGCGGGGCTGCTGGATGCCTGGTATGGCGAAGAAGCGTTCCTGCTGGAGCAGCCTGGCTTCATTTCGCGCGAACTGGTGCGCGGCCGCTCAGGTAGCGACGTGTTCATGGATGTCGCAAAATGGGAGTCTGCCGGGCATTACAAGGCCGCACTGATCCACCCGGAACATCAGGCGTTGCTGAGCGCCTATGGTCCATTGGGCGGCAGCAGTGCGCTGCATCTGCTCGACTCGACAACCAAACCGCTGCCGCCAATCGTTCGTGAGTTCATTGATGCGGTGAACCGCGGCGATAGCCGCCAAGCCTTTGCATTGTTCGATCCCAAGACGGGTGTCATTGTCGACAATGGGAACCGGTTCGTAGGTCACGATGAAATCCTGCCGTGGAACGACCAATGGTTTATTGGAGCGGGCGGCAAGGTGGCAGTCGCGGGCGTGAGCGTGAACGGCAATACCGTAACACTGACCGGTGAGTGGAAGAGCGCGGCCTACACTGGACCGACCCGGTGCGTCTTTATTCTTGACGGCAGTCGCATCGCCGAACTGCGCCTGGGGCAATAGGGCAAGGCGCATTTGGAGCGGCGGGAAAAGTCACGCCGCGTCAAGTCCTGTCATATCAGCGATAAGTGGGGATTCCGCCTTTCCTGCGGCGATTGCCTTGGGCAGTCTGAATTTGCCAAAACGGTCAGTGTCTGTCCCATAATTCAATCTCGCGGCGATCTGATGCGGTTTTGTTCCGCTTCCGGTGCTCATAAAACCACACCATCTGACTCTCGACATTGAATTCTTGAACAGACACTCAGAGAATCCGCGTGAACAATTGACGCATGCGTTTATCGCTCGCCTTTCTTGCTCCCGGCGCTATTCTATGGTTTGAGAACCGGG
>JANNRN010000256.1:0-1610 GCA_031401375.1 Phyllobacteriaceae bacterium
AATGCCGTCAATGAAGGTTTTCCAGAGGCGCGCAGCGGGATCGCGGAGCTTGCCGGCGGGCTTCGGCAGCGTGGTGGTGATGGTCAGGAACGGCTTGGCCGAGACAAGCACGCAAGCGCTGCCCCGCGGTTCATATTTGCGTGACCATTTCAGGTCCCAATTGGTATGGGCGATGGTGCGCGTTTTGCCGATCAGCGGGCCCTTTTCACCGATGGACGCGTAGAGTTCGGGGCCGGTGGCGCCGGAGATGGCGTAGGGGTTTATCTGTTCACGCGGGAGCCACTCGGCGGCCTGGGCAACATTGCCTTGGGCAAGTAACAACGCGGCGGCAAACAGAGGCAGCTTCATTTGATCAGACGGTCATAGTCGTTGTGGCTGCCAATCCAAAACCAGTAAAGGCCATCAGCTGACCGCAGCGCCAAAGCGCGCCACCCAATGCCAACGCGCACCGACCAATAACGACCAGCCTGCTTGAAATGCAATGATGGGTGTCTTGGGTCGGATCTGAGCAGTTCGAAGTTCTTGTCCGCCAGCGCCCTGACTTCAACCGGCAGCGCGGCATGACGCCGCCAAAATCCGGCAGTGGTCTTATGGACTGTCACAATGGCTTCACGCGCCCCGCAGCAATGTCTGCCGTTGCCTCAGCCGCCAGTTCGTCAAGTTTCCCGGAAAGAGCGTCGCCTTCGATCTGCTCATCCCAGAGCTTTTCACGCAGATCGTCAAGCCATACGCCAAGTGCACGCACATCCTGCGAAGGCAGCGCTTCAATTGCGCGTTCGATTTTTTCGAGCTTGGTCATGGGCGGAATTTAGCCTTTGAACAATGGAATGGCAAGGATCGCCGCCTCAATTTGACGATTCAGGTCGGATGGATTGTGACAACGCTTCATCGCAGTAGTTGTAGACACTTCCCGTCCGGTCATGGGTGTCCTAATCGCCCACAGGCCGCCGTCCTCGTGATTGAGCCGGTAAGGCTCGCCGCCCACTAGCTTTGCGCGCTCCGATGTCACCGCCCCGGCCGCCCCGTCTTCCCCGGCCGCCGCTTCGCCCGCTTCGCATCCCCCGGATCCTCATACGACCCCGCCCCTGCCCGCTCGCGCCGCACCGGTCTGACTTCCGACCCCAGCGGCACTTCCGTGCGTCCGACGGTCATCTCATCCAGCGTGTTCTTGCGGAACAGGCTTTGACTCTCCCTCATCCGGCCCTTCGGGCCACCTTCTCCCCGGGAGGGAGAAGCGAAGTCTGCTTCGCGCGCCATCGGGTCATCGGCGATTGCCAATTCCACTTCCCGCAGCCGCTTGATCTCGTCGCGCAGTCTGGCTGCGGTTTCGAAGTCGAGATCGGTGGCAGCGAGGCGCATTTGTTTTTCGAGATGCTCGATATGGGTCTTGAGGTTGGCGCCCATCATCGCGCCCTGTTCGGCAAAGCCGGAAATGTCGGCGCGCACATGGTCGCGCTCGTAGACGGAGCCGAGAATATCGGTGATGTTCTTCTTGATGCTTTCCGGCGTGATGTTGTTTTCGGTATTGAAGACCGCCTGCTTCTCGCGGCGCCGCGAGGTCTCGGCCATCGCCCGCTCCATTGAGCCGGTGATGTGATCAGCATAAAGAA
>JANNRN010000257.1:0-2821 GCA_031401375.1 Phyllobacteriaceae bacterium
ACGATCTGCGTCATGCCGTAATGGTCGCGCATGTCGATGAACAACAGCCCGCCATGATCGCGCACCCGGTGCACCCAGCCCGACAGGCGCACGGAATTGCCGACATCGCTCTTGCGCAATTGAACGCATGTGTGGGAGCGGTAGCGGTGCATTGATTTTGTCATGCGTCGAATCCTGACCATGGCGGCGAAGCGCCACCCGCAAATTTTGGCGGAAAAGCGCATCAGAAGGGCAAAAAGTCAAGAACAGTGTGAGAAACCGGCAAATTCATGCGCGACAATGCAAAACAGCTTCGCTAAGACGCCCGCATGGAACTGATCACCACAACCACGTCACTTGCCGATGCCATCACCGAGCTTTCGAAGTCCAGCTTCGTTGCCATTGATACCGAGTTCATCCGCGAAACGACCTTCTGGCCAGAGCTTTGCCTCATCCAGATGGCGACGCCCGAATTCAGCGCCTTGATTGATCCGCTTGCCGGCGGCATGGATCTGGCGCCGTTCTTTTCGCTGATGGCGGACGCAAATGTCACCAAGGTTTTTCACGCCGCGCGTCAGGATGTGGAAATTGTCTACAAGCTCGGCGGGCTGATCCCCGCTCCAATGTTCGACACGCAGGTTGCCGCCATGGTTTGCGGCTTCGGCGAGTCAATCTCCTATGATCAGCTCGTGGGCAAGATGACCGGCATCCAGCTTGACAAGACCTCACGCTTCACCGATTGGCGGCGCCGGCCCTTGAGCGACACCCAGCTCACCTATGCCTTGGCCGATGTCACGCATCTTGCCGCGATCTACCCCAAACTGCGCGAACAGCTCGAAGCATCAAACCGCACCGAATGGGTGGATGATGAAATGACGTCGCTGACGTCAGTGGAGACGTACGACCTGCATCCCGATGATGCGTGGAAGCGGTTGAAGATGCGGGTGCGCCGGCCAATTGAACTGGCGGTCCTGCAAAAGGTCGCCGCCTGGCGAGAGCTTGAGGCGCGAAGCCGCAACGTGCCGCGTTCGCGTGTGGTCAAAGACGATACGCTGTTTGAAATTGCCCAGCAGCAGCCTTCCACAGTGGAAGCACTCGGAAAATTGCGCTCGGTGCCGACGGGTTGGGAGCGCTCGCAACCGGCGCAGGGGCTGCTTGGCGCGGTCAACGAGGCGCTCGCGATTCCCGCAGGCGATCTTCCCAAACTTGCAAAACATGTGCAGGCGCCGGAAGGTTCAGCTGCGGCGGGAGAATTGCTGCGTGTGCTCCTGAAGATTGTCACCGAGGAGCACGGCGTCGCCGCCAAGGTTGTCGCATCGGCCGACGACCTCGACCAGATTGCCGCGCATGGCGACAAGGCCAACGTCGCCGTCCTCAAAGGCTGGCGGCGCGAAGTGTTCGGCGACATGGCGCTGAAGCTGATTGCAGGGGAAGTGGCGCTGAAGTTCGAGGGCAAGAAGGTAAAGGCGGTAATGGTTTAGCCGGCGTTCCAGCCTAGTGTTCTATGTCATTGAAAATGAGGGGTAAAATCGAACCTCAGCGCTGCCCCTCATTGTCGTTGACGCGGGCTGCTAGCCAATTCTCAGCCCGAGTGCTTGCGCCATTACATCAAAATCCCTGTCTTCATGCAGCAGCTCATGGCCACCCTCGATGCAAAACGTCCCGATGATGAGGTCCGCCGTTTTGCGTAGGGTAACGCCCCGCTCCCGCATGAACCGGTAGTTTCGCGCCGCCTGAACCGCAATGTGCTCGCCGAGCATGGATTGGATTTCAAACTGGCGCAGGTTTTGTTCAATAGCCGCCGCATGGCGCTCGTCGTGCGCGCCTTGCAGCACTTCGAGCAGGATGAGGTCGCCGACCAGAATCTCCCGAGGATTGTCCAGGCTTCGAAGCTTTTGCACCGCAGCGCTGTCAGAATTGCGCAAATTGGCAATCCAGACGGAACTGTCGACGACGATCATCCCACAAACTCGCGCGCCTGCCGCATCGCGTCGAGATCGCCTTCCCAGCCAAGACCGGACATATTTTTGATTGCCGTTTTTTGACGATGCATTTGAACGAGACTGCGCAGAGCTTCTTCCACAGTTGCCCGCTTTGTCGGAAGGCCGGTTGCCATCATGGCTTCGGAGAGCAGTTTGTCGTCAAGGTCGATATTTGTGCGCATTTTGACACCTGATGTGTAGATTTCATCTCAAGTGTACACATAAAGTCGACGTGAAACAATCGGAAATTGGTTCATTCAAGCCGGCGTGAACTTGCAGGCAGCGGCCGCTACAAGTTCGTGGAGTGGCCGGAGGAAAAGAAGGTCATCGACATCGGCAGCTTCTACGCCGACTCGTCGCTGTTCAAGTCACGAACCGGCTGGGCGCCGACGGTCACGCTTCGCGACGGTTTCACGCGCACGCTCGACTACTACCGCCAGCACCTGTCCCACTATGTCCAATAAGGTGTTTCCCAATAAGGTGTCGGCGCGAGTTCCGTTTAACGCGCTCACGCCGGGCGACGATGCGGCGGCCATCAAGGCGGCGATCGATCGCGTGATCGCCAGCGGCTGGTTCGTGCTTGGCCCGGAGGTCGAGGCCTTCGAAGCCGAGTTCGCGGCGGCGAGCGGCGTGCCGCACGCG
This sequence comes from Phyllobacteriaceae bacterium, assembly GCA_031401375.1. GTDB lineage: Bacteria > Pseudomonadota > Alphaproteobacteria > Rhizobiales > Rhizobiaceae > JANOYJ01. Next base: position 2,604 of record JANNRN010000257.1, read on the forward strand.
GTCGGCGTCGGCACGGGCACCGACGCCATCACCTTGATCCTGCGCGCGCTCGGCATCGGCAGCGGCGACGAGGTGATCACGCCGCCGCTCTCCGCCGCCTACTCGGCGCTGGCGGTGATCATGGCGGGCGCCAGGCCGGTGTTTGCCGACATCGATCCGGATCGCCTCACGCTCGATCCGGCGAAGATTGAAGCCGCGATCACACCGCGGACGAAGGC
>JANNRN010000258.1:0-11008 GCA_031401375.1 Phyllobacteriaceae bacterium
TGTCACGCCGGTTGATTTCATCAACAATCTCGTCGTCAAGCACCGGACCATTCAATATGTATTGCGCAAGCGAAGGCTTGCCCCCCGTCAACCGGTCGTACTCCTTAGCCGACAGCACCACCGCCGCCCGCTCGCCGCGCAGGGTCACCGTCTGCGGGCCTTCCTTGATGGCTTGCTGAACGAGTTTGGAGAAGTTGTTTTTCGCGTCTTGCAGGTGCCAGTTCATGTCATCCGTCCAAGCTAGCTAGAATGGCTAGCTATCTAGCACTGATGCCTTGTAAAATCAACAGCCTCTACGGTTTCGGCGTCACGGCCGCCAGATACCAGACGAAGAGCGCCACCCATACCGAGTCCAAAACGATGGCCATGCCCGCTTGATGGCCAAGATAGGCCGAGCCGCTTGACAGCACCAGGCCGATAAAGGCCAGTTTGCTGATGCCGGCGACAACAAGAACAAGCGTTCGCACCGGCGGGTTGAAGGCGCCATAGATCAGCATGGCGCCGACCAGTGTGATCAGAACACCCCAGTTGCGGACAATGATTTCCGCCAAGGGACCTTGGAGATTGTCGCCGAACGTTGCTTGCAAAGCCGCCTGCGGCGCGAACGCAGCATAGATCATCGTGCAGGTCACGGCTCCCGAGACAAGCATGATCCATTTGATGTGTTTGGAAATGTAACCCATTGTGATGTTAGCCCCCAGCGATGTGCAGTCCGATTCCCGCGAGCCCGAAGCTATCGGCCTCTTTGCCGGCATTGGCAAACCGGACGTGAAGCGTGCATGGCAGTTGAGGTTGGGGGCGAGGCGGCGCCGGACCTGAGTGCCCTATCGTGAACCGGTGCACCCCTCTCTGTCCGGCAGGACAGAGAGGGGTGCAGCGGTGGAGAAAAAGCACCAACACGCGTTGCATCCGCGTGCGCGGCTATTGAAAACAATTCACCATCAAATGCCGGGACAAAACTTCTACCCTGCCCCCATCCGGTTCCAGGCATCCAGTCCGGCAATCTTGTAGGCCTCGGCCAAGGTCGGGTAGTTGAAGGTGTTGTTGACGAAAAAATCCACCGTGCCGCCGAGATTGATCACTGCCTGACCGATATGAATGAGTTCGGTTGCGCCTTCACCGACAATATGCGCACCGAGCAGCCGCCGGGTGTTCAGCGCGAAGATCAGCTTCAGGAAACCGGAATTGACGCCCATGATGTGGCCGCGCGAGGTTTCGCGAAATCTTGCGACGCCGCATTCATAGGCAACGCCGCTTTCCCGGACCTGTTCCTCCGATTGCCCGACAGTGGAGATTTCCGGCACGGCATAAATGCCATAGGGAAAGGTTTCGGGCGGCGGCGGCAGTGTGATGCCAAACGCATGGCAGGCGGCGACGCGGCCCTGCTCCATTGACGTGGAGGCAAGGCTTGGAAAGCCGATGACGTCGCCGGCGGCATAGATATGCGGCACCAATGTCTGAAACGTGATCGGGTCCACTTTGATGCGACCGCGGCTGTCTGCATGAATACCCACTTTGTCCAGGCCAAGGCTGGCGACATTGCCGGATCGCCCGGCGGCATAGAGCAGGACATCGGAGCGCACCATGCGGCCATCCGACAGGCTGACTTCCACGCCGGTTGGCTTGACCAGAACTTCCTTCACCGCGCAGCCGAGGCGCACGGTCATGCCGCGGTCGCGCATCTGGTGGACGAAATCATCGACCAGTTCGCGATCAACAAAGTCGAGGATCGTCTCGCGGCCTTCAATCAGGGTGACCGGCACATCGAGCGCCGAAAAAATCGTGGCATATTCCACACCGATAACGCCGCCGCCAATGACCGTCAGCGTGCGCGGCAGTTTTTTCATGTCGAGGATTTCATCGCTGTCGAAAACATGGGTCTCATCGAACGGAATGTTTTCAGGCCGATGCGGGCGCGTGCCAACCGAAATCAACGCATGGGAGAAGCTGACCTCGCTGATGTCGCCGGATTCGAGCGTGAGCATGGCCTGGTTCGGGCCGATGAATTTGGCCTGCGCATGCAGGTTTTTCACGGCGTTGCGCATAAACTGGTGCTGCAGGACCTCGACTTCGTGATCAAGGGTCTTGTGCAGACGCGAAATCAAATCTTCGGCGGAAATGTCCTGCTTGACCCTGTAGCCGCGCCCGTAGAAACCACGCTCGCGCCAGCCCGAGAGATTGAGCACCGTTTCGCGGAATGTCTTGGACGGGATCGTGCCGGTATGGACCGAAACGCCGCCGAGCCGACGGCCCTTGTCGACGACAAGCACGGATTTGCCGAGCTTGGCTGACTGCACCGCCGCGCGCTTGCCGGAGGGGCCGGACCCGATCACCAGCATGTCGTAATGGTTCATGTTGCTAACACCCAAGTCTTGTCGAACCCACCGACTGCGGTTCGTTGTGATTGCATGAGGCTAACACCCGCCCCGCGAAAAGTTCAATCGATTTAGCACCGGATCTGTTCCGATTGCGACGGTGGCGGTTGAAGCCACGCGCCGCAATTCCCATCTACCGGTTGAAGTGGAGACACCAATGAACCAGACCATTGATCAAAATGCGCTTGTGCCGATCAACGCCGCCAATCTGGAGGGTGTGCTGACGCGGCGCGTGTTCGCGTTCCTGATCGATGCGGTCATCGTGTTCCTGCTTTGCATTCCAGTCGCCATCGTCATTTTCATGCTCGGCGTGATCACACTCGGACTTGGCTGGCTTCTTTACGCCCTGATGTTTCCCGTCATCGCCATTTCCTATGTGGGCTTCACAATGGGCGGGCCGGCGCAAGCGACCATCGGCATGCGCGTCAACAACATCTTTCTGGCGCGCCTCGATGGGGGCAAAATCGACCAGATCACGGCCATTGTCCACAGCTTGCTGTTTTGGGTGGGCAGTGCCGTGTTGACGCCGCTCGTGCTGCTGGTGACCCTGTTTTCCGACCGCAAGCGGACACTTCACGATTTGTTGCTGGGGACCGTCGTGCTGCGTTCGGATGTTTGAGCTAAATCTCTATTGATTTTTTACATATTGGTAGCATGCTCTGGCAAAGTCCAAATCATTGGCCAGAGATGACGCACCAACCGAATTCCACACCGCAGTTCTTTCTGACCGCGCCGCAGTCTTGCCCCTACATACAGGGAGAGTTCGAGCGCAAGGTGTTTACGCATCTGGTCGGCGCGCGGGCGCCGGAGCTGAACGATCTGTTGACACAGGGCGGGTTCCGCCGCTCGCAGAACATTGCGTACCGTCCTGCGTGCGAGGGATGCCGCGCCTGCGTTTCCGTGCGCATCATTGTCGATGAGTTCACGCGCAGCTCAAACATGGAGCGCGTTGTCAGGCTCAACCGGGATCTGGTTGGAAAGGAATTTCCGGCCGAACCGTCAAGTGAGCAATACGCCTTGTTCCGCGACTATCTGAGCGACCGGCACCGGCGCGGCGGCATGTCGGACATGTCTGTTCTCGATTACGCGATGATGGTGGAAGACACGCATGTGAACACCATGGTCATCGAATACCGCAAGCGCGGCCCGGACACGTTCCACACGGGCGCCGGTGAAGGCGAGTTGATTGCCGTCGCGCTTTCCGACAAGATGGCGGACGGGCTCTCGATGGTCTATTCCTTTTATAATCCGGAACTTGCCAGGCGCTCGCTCGGAACGTTCATGATCCTTGATCACATCGCCCGCGCCCGCGCGCGGGGCCTGCCACATCTTTATCTCGGCTACTGGGTTTCCGGCTCGCAGAAGATGGAATACAAGGTCCGCTTCCAGCCGCAGGAACATCTCGGTTCCTCCGGGTGGCAGCGCTACAATCCGTCCCGCTAACTCAAGCCAATTTCTCCAATCATTCCAGAGGTCTTTGTGTCAGCCCATCTTATCGAGCGCCGGAAAGGCTTGTTGTTCGCGGCGTTGGGCGGGATGGCGCTCTCCGTCGACATTCCGTTGGTGCGCCTGACAAATGGCGACCTTTGGAGCGTGCAGCTGCTGCGCTCGATTATTGTCATTTGCGTGACCTTGATGATCTACGGTGTTGTCCGGTTTGTCTTGAAGCGCCAGCTTGTGCTTATTCCCGGTCTCGCCGGGCTCGTGGTGGCCGCGCTTTACGGTCTGTCGACCCTGACCTTCTTTTACGCCGTGTTTTCGACGTCGACCGCCAATCTGGTTTTCATTCTGGCCTTTAATCCGATGTTTGCCGCGCTGTTCGGCTGGCTGATCATCGGGGAAAGGCCAAAGCCTGCAACATTTCTCACCATGATTGCCATGACCGCGGGCGTCTTCATCATCGTTGAAGGCGGATTCTCCGGCGGTCATGTTCTCGGGGATCTATCGGCGCTGGCATCGGCGGCCTCCATGGCTTTGGCAATTACCATCAGCCGGGCGAGCGGCAAGGAAATGGGCTTCGCTGCGCTCTTGAGTGCTGTGGTTCCGGCCATTGTCGCCGGCTATGTCGTATTTCAGCAAGGCGGGATCGTGGCGCAATCGCCTGGCTGGATCGTTGTAAATGGTGCCATCATCATGCCGGTGGCGTTCTTTTGTCTTGCCGTGGCGCCGCGATTCATCTCCGGCACGCATGTCGGCATGTTCTATCTTCTGGAGACCATACTGGCGCCCGTTTGGGTCTGGATGATCTTCAAAGAGGCCCCGAGCAGCCAAACCCTTATTGGCGGCACTATTCTTCTCGCAGCGCTGATGGCGCATACGCTTTGGGAGCTCAATCAGGACCGCCTTGCGGCAAGGCTCCCGGCCGCCTCTGGCTGAGCTTTGCTACTCCGCAGCGATTTGAAGCGCAGGCTTGGCAACGGGCCGGTCAGCGTCTGCGACCAGCGCCGGGTGGCCAAACGCGACAGCAGGCTCCGGCTCGTCCACCTTGTTCGGATTGAGGATTTTGTGCATCAGCCACGAGGTGCCGCGAGCAACATCGTCCATGATGGTGTAGACAGCCGGGACGAATACCAGTGACAACAGCGTCGACACCAAAAGCCCGCCGACAACGGCGATGGCCATCGGCGCTCGAAACTCGCCGCCGTCGCCGAGTGCCAGGGTTGCCGGCATCATGCCTGCCGACATGGCGATGGTTGTCATGACAATCGGACGCGCGCGCTTGCTGCCTGCATCAAGGATGGCCTCATTGCGCGGCATGCCGTGCTTCACCTTTTCGATCGCGAAATCCACCAGCATGATGGCGTTCTTGGTGACGATGCCCATCAGCATGAGGATGCCGATCACGACCGGCATTGAAACGGAATTGTTGGTCAGGAACAGCCCGGCCACCACACCGCCGAGCGAAAGCGGCAGCGACATCAAAATGGTGACCGCGTGGAAGGCCGAACCAAACAGCAGGATCAACACCACAAACACCAGCATCAGGCCCATAATCATCGCGCTGGCAAAAGACGCGAAGACTTCACCCATGACTTCGGCATCACCGGTTTCCTGGATTTGAACCGTTGAAGGCAGGTTCTTGACCGCCTCGAGGGCCTTGATGACCGTGAGGCCTTCGCCAATTTCAGCGCCTCCGGCCATATCGGCGCCAATGACGACGCGGCGTTCGCGGTTGAAGCGGTCAATGGCGGACGGCCCCTGGCCAAAGCGCACCGAAGCGACCGAAGAGAGCGGCACGGAGCCGCCGGCTGCCAGCGGGATCGCCAGTGTCTCAAGGGTTTCGAGTCTGCCGCGCGCATCCTCGTTCAGCTGCACCCGGATTGGGATCTGCCGGTCGCCCAATGTAAACTTGGCAAGGTTTGCATCAATATCGCCGATTGTCGCCACGCGCAGCGCCTCTGAAACCGACGCCGTCGTCAGCCCGAGTTCGGCGAGCCGGTCAGCGTAGGGTTCGATGATGATTTCAGGACGATCCAGCGCAGCGTTTGAAGATATGGCTCTGAACTTGCCCGTGTTTGCCATCTCGCTTTGAATCTTGCGCGCGTTGTCGGACACTTCGGCGCCGTCAGCTCCCATGACCCCGACGGCGAGTTCGCGCTCGCCGCGATCATTGACAAAGTAAGAGCGAATGTCGGGAATGCCCGCCAGAACATTGAGAATGACGGGCTCAAGATCGCCCTGACTGAGTTCGCGCTCGGTCTTGTGATCAAGCTGGATGATCATTGTCGCCCGCCGCGGTTCGCGTGCGCCGGTCGGCGAGGAGCCGCCGATGACATAGACCTGCTTGACACCCTCGATCCCGCGAACGGCTTTGGACGCAAGATCGGTCGTGGCGCGGGTTTCATCCAGCGGCGAACCCGGCGGCAGTTCGATGCTGGCGGTAATGCGGGCAATGTCTTCCTGCGGCAGAAAGCCGGACGGCAAAAAACCCATGGTGTAAATCGATCCCGCGAAGAACAGCATGCCGGCCATCAGCGTGATCCAGCGATGGCGGACGGAAGTGCGCAGAAGCGACTTGTAGCCTCGCATGACAATCCCGTCTTTGGGGTCGTGATGCTTGGCGTCGCGCATGAGATAGGCCGCCATCATCGGCGTGATCAGACGCGCGACCAGAAGCGAGAAAAACACCGCAATTGCAACCGTCAGGCCGAACTGCTTGAAATACTGGCCGGCAACGCCGCCCATGAAACTGACGGGCGCGAAGATGGCGATAATCGTGATCGAAATCGCGATCACGGCCAAGCCGATTTCATCGGCGGCCTCCAATGACGCGCGATAGGGCGATTTGCCCATGCGGATATGGCGGACAATGTTTTCTATTTCGACGATCGCGTCGTCAACGAGAATGCCCACCACAAGCGTGATGCCGAGAAGGCTGACCAGATTGAGCGAAAAGCCCAACAGGTCCAACACCCAGAAAGTCGGGATGGCTGAAAGCGGCAAGGCAATGCCCGAAATCAGCGTGGCGCGCCAATCGCGCAGGAACAGGAAAACCACAATGACGGAAAGCACCGCGCCTTCGATCAGTGCGCTCATCGAGGATTCGTAATTGCCTTTGGTGTAGCTGACGAAATCATCGACAATGTTGAGCTTGATGTCAGGATACTGCGCCTGCAGTTCGGCGATCGCCGCATCCACCCGCTCGGACACTTCAACATCACTGGCGCCTTTGGCGCGGAATATGCCGAACGACACGACAGTTTGGTCATCGACACGGGCAAAGCTCTTTGGCTCTTCCCAAGCGTCGGAAATCGTCGCGACGTCAGACAGTTTGATTGTCCGTCCGCCGCCAACCGGAATTTCGGTTCCGGCGAGTTCGAGCACGGTTTTGGAGCCTCCCAATGCGCGGATGGTTTGCTCACGATCACCGATCTCGCCGCGTCCGCCGGTCATGTTGGCATTCATGCCGCGCAGCGCCTGATTGACATTGGCGGCGCTGATGCCGAGCGCCATCAAGCGGTCGGGGTCGAGATCGACCTTGATCTCGCGTTTGACGCCGCCATTGCGATCCACGCGCCCGACGCCCTTCAGGCCCTGGAGCTTGCGGATCACGGTGTCATCGACAAACCAGGACAGTTCCTCAATGGTCTTTTGCGGCGCTGATACCGCGTAAGTGAGGATTGCCTGGCCTTCAACGTCAATTGAATTGACGAGCGGCGCATTGGAGGTTGCCGGCAGATCGTTGCGAATGCGCTCGACCGCATCCTTCACGTCAGAGACGGCTTTGGATGTCACGGTGTCGAGCCGGAATTCGACGATGGTGGTCGATGATCCCTCGGTCACCGATGATATGACGTTCTTGACGCCCGCGATATTGGCGACCGCGTCCTCGACATTCTTGGTGATCTGGGTTTCCAGTTCGCTCGCCGACACGCCGGGATCAGTGACGACAACCGAGATCAACGGTATGTCGATATTCGGGAAGCGCGTCACCGGCAATTTCATGAAACTCATGATGCCGAGCGCCACCAGCACAACAAAGAGCAGGATCGGCGGCACCGGATTGCGGATCGACCAGGCGGAGAAGTTCATTGGGTCGCTCCGGTCGTTTCGGTTGCAAAGACCGGTGTAACCTTGTCGCCATTGGCGATAAAGGTCCCGGCGCGCTCAACAAGTTCGTCACCCTCACTGAGGCCGTCAACAACCTCGACATAGCCATCGGCATGGGATCCCAGCGTCACTTTGCGGGTTTCCACCACGCCATCCTTGACCACCTGAAGAAATGCCTGCTTGTCGCGGAAAACCAGCGTGGACTCGGGCGCGGCAATGGCGACACGGCGCGACAATTCAATTTCACCCTGGGCAAAGGCGCCGGGACGAATGTCCGGATTGCCGTCCAGGGTAAGGTAAACCTTGCCAAGCCTTGAAGCAGGATTGATTTCCGGTGAGACCTTTCGCACGACGCCAATCAGGGCTCCCTCGATGCCGGTGATGCGAAACGTGGTGCGCATGCCTTCCCTGACCTTGGCAAGCGCGGCCTCGGGCACATCGGCGACAACTTCGAACTGGCCGGTCCACGCAATCCGGTAAAGAGGCCCGCCGGCTCCTGAGACAACCGCACCGAGCTGGGCGTTGCGGGCGAGGATCAAGCCGTCGGCAGGCGCTTTCACGTCGGCCTTGGAAAGACGCAATTCGCTTTCAGCCTTCTGCGCCCGGATCAGCTTGGCCTGCGCATCGGCAGCCAGCAGCCCTTGCTGCGCCGTATTGAGCTTGGCTTTTGCGCTGTCGAGACCGTTTTGAGCCGTATCCAGCGAAGCCGTCGCGGTGACGCCCTTCTTTGCAAGCGTCTTGGCCCGGTCAAAGGTGTCCTGCGCCTGGCGCACAGCAACCTCGGCGTCGACAATCTGCGCCTCGGCCTGAGCTCTGGAGGCGGCATTCTGCGCCTCTTGCGCCACGATCTGGGCCAGCTGTGTTTCGAGCGAAGACTTGTCGAGGCGGGCGAGAATGTCGCCCTGTTTCACCACATCGCCGATGTCGGCGTTCAGTTCCAGCACCAGAAGTCCCGAAACGTCGGCGCCGACCGAAACCTCTTCGCGCGGCATCACTGAGCCTGTCACCGAGCGCCGCTCAACGATCTCGCGTTTCTCCACTTTCACCACCGTCACAGTCGGGGGCTTGGGAAGTTCAATCGCACCGGCGGGCTGCTCCGCCGAAAAAGCCGGGCCGGCGGCGCCGATCAGGGCCACGCTCAGGACTAAACGCTTCAACAGTTCGGACATGTCAGACTTCTTTCTTCTGAGAATTGGAATCAACCGGGCGAAGAAACGCGACGACCATGGCGCGCAAGACGGGCTCGAGCTTTTCCGCATCAACGCCCTGTTCGGGAAGGTTGGAAAAAATGAGGCCTTCGCCGACGGCCATCATCACCAGAACCAGCGTATTGACATCGGTGACGGGATTGAGCTGGCCGTCCTGCTCGGCCTTGGTCACGAATGCACGAAACGCTTCCATGAACTGCGCTTCCGACTGATGGCAGCAATTGCGCACCGTTTCGTTGCGCATGGATTCTGCGCGGATCTCGGTAAACAGCGGGCCCATGCCAGTCGAATGCACATGCCGCAAATGCGCCATGACCGCTGCCATGAACCCATCGATGATCGTCGGTCCCTCGCCCATCTTTGACAGGAACGCCAGGTCCTCGCGGCGGTTGTTCTCGGCGATCGCTTCAATGATGGATTCCTTGGAGGGGAAATAGCGGTAAAGTGCGCCGGGGCTCATGCCGGCTTCGCCGCAAATCTCATGCATTGAGGCGCCCCGGAAACCGGATCTGACAAAACACTTCTTCGCGGCATCAAGGACGCGCTGGACCTGCACCTCGCGCTTTTCGGCCCGCGTGCCTGCCGGGAGCGGTGATTTCAGGGCAATATCGTCAGCAATCTCGACGAGATGAGAATCAAGTTCCATTTTGGGACAAATCCAGAGCGAACGTTCGTTCTCTTAATAAGCGAATGATCGTTCGCAGTCAATAGCCGGTTCGCGGGATTGTGTATCGAGATTGCTTTTGAAACCACGAAATCGGCTGTCAGCCAAACTTTCCGGTCCGCGGAAAGCCCTTGGGCGCTGTGCGTCCGGCTGACGCGCGCACGCCCATCCACTCGGCAAGTTCATCCTTGCCGCGCGTGAACGTCCGGTCCGCAGTATCCTGCCAGGTCAAGCCGTCCGCCAGGGCGAACGTCTTTGCGTCGATCACGCCGCCGTCCTTGTATTTTTGCAGGCGCACGCCCTTGCCGCGAACCATTTCCGGCACGTCGGAAAGCGGAAACACCAGCATTTTGCGATTCTCGCCGACAATAGCCAGGGTGTCGCCCGCCAGATGAAGGCATAGTTTGGCCTCGTCCGGCGCCTTCACGTTCATGACCTGCTTGCCCTTGCGGGTGTTGGCCGCCGTCTCCGCCTCGGGCACGGCAAAACCGTAGCCTTCGTGCGAGATCAGAAGCAGCTTGCGGGCCGGATCATGGACAAAAGCCGTGACAATGTCCTGGTCATTCTCAAGATCGACGATGATGCGGATCGGCTCGCCATGGCCCCTGCCCCCGGGCAGCCTGTCCGCGCCGATCAGATAAAACTTGCCGCCCGTGGTGAAGACAAGGATGCGATCCGTCGTCTGGGCGAAAAACGCGAGCTTGAGCTTGTCGCCTTCCTTGAATGTGAGCGAGGCAAGATCGGAAAGATGTCCCTTCATGGCGCGCAGCCAGCCTTTTTCAGAGACCACGATGGTCACCGGCTCGCGCTCGATCATGGCTGTCTGCATGTCCTCATGGGCATGGTCGGCAGCCTCGCCGAACGTCGTGCGGCGCTTGCCGAGCGGCGTGTCCGGTCCGTATTTCTCGCGAACGCGGGAGATTTCCCAAGCAATCGTCTTCCATTGCCTTGTTTCGGAGGCCAGCAGCTTTTCAATGCCGTCCTTCTCGACGCTCAAGGCCTCAAACTCCTTGCGGATTTCGAATTCTTCGAGTTTTCTGAGCGCGCGCAGCCGCAGATTGAGGATCGCTTCGGCCTGAACGTCATTGATCCCGAACCGCGCGATCATGACGGGTTTGGGCTGATCCTCCTCGCGGATAATGCGGATGACTTCATCAATGTTGAGATAGGCGATCAGGTAGCCGCCAAGCAGTTCCAGCCGCTTTTCGATT
>JANNRN010000259.1:0-1554 GCA_031401375.1 Phyllobacteriaceae bacterium
CGATTTCCGGCTTGCCCTCAGTGCGGTGCCGTGCGTTGAGGGCAGCAAAATCGGCGTGGCGCATATAGACCTCGCCGCGCACTTCCAGAACCTGCGGATAATCGTTGGCCAGCACTTTTGGAATATCGGCGATCGTCCTGGCATTGACGGTCACATTCTCGCCCACCGCCCCGTCACCGCGCGTTGCCGCCGAGACGAGACGGCCGCTTTCATAGCGCAACGACAGTGACAGCCCGTCGATCTTGGGTTCAGCCGTAATGCCAAGTTCGATCAGCGGATCAAGCTTCAAAAACCGGCGCACACGCTCGGCGAAATCCCGGGCGTCCTGATCCGAAAACGCATTGTCGAGCGAAAGCATCGGCACCGCATGGGCGATTTTTTCGAATTTCTCCGACACCGTGAAACCGACGGCGCGCGAGGGCGAATCTTCGCGCGCCAGATGGGGAAACCGCGCCTCAATGGCGGCGTTGCGCTGGCGAAGCGCGTCATACGCGGCATCGGAAATCAGCGGCGTGTCCTCGCCATGATAGCGCCGGTCATGTTCGGCAATCTCGCGCGCCAAACGCGCCAGTTCGCTGGCGGCTTCCGCTTCGGTCAAGGTTTCAACGGCAATGGGTGTTTTGGGCATGGGATGTGTCGGTATGATGGGTCTGAAAAAGCCTAACCCGAATTGCCGCATGCCTCAAACCGAATTACGGCTTGGTTTCAATTCTCCTGCAGCAACCTGTGCGCGGCGGCGCGCGCTTCGCTGGTTATCTCGGCCCCCGCCAGCATCCTTGCAATTTCCTCCTGACGCGCACCCCGGTCCATGATGGCGAGCGAGGTCGCCATGCGTCCGCCCGTCTCGGCTTTGGCAATGAGAAGATGGTGATCGGCCCGCGCCGCTACCTGCGGCGCATGGGTGACGGAGAGCACTTGCACCTTGTCCGAGAGACGCTTGAGCCGCTGCCCGATGGCGTCCGCCACTGCGCCGCCAACGCCGGTGTCAATTTCATCAAACACCAGCGTGGGGGCCGAACCCTTGTCGGCCAACGCCACCTTGAGCGCCAGAAGGAAACGCGACAGTTCGCCGCCTGACGCTGTTTTCATCATCGGCCCGGCCTTTGTGCCCGGATTTGTGCGCACCCAGAACTCGACGGCATCAACGCCGTCCGGGCCGGGCGAGCCGGGATCGCTGACCAGTTCGACAATGAATTCGGCGCGTTCGAGCTTCAGCGCCGGAAGTTCGAGCATCACCGCGCGTTCAAGCAGCCGTGCTGCGGCACAGCGCTTGTCCGACAGCTTCAATGCAAGTTCGCCAAAGCGCAGGTTCATGTCTGCCGCCTCGCGCTCCAGCGTCTTCAAAACTTCTTCGCCTGCGTCAAGGTCCGCAAGATCCTGGTTCATGCGCAGGGCAATGCCGGGCAATCGGTCAACGGATACGGAGAATTTTCGTGCCGCGGCCCGCAGCGCGAACAGGCGCTCTTCACTTCGCTCCAAGAGTTTCGGATCATACTCGCTTTGCCTCAGCGCAAGTTCAGCAGCCCCTTGCGCGTCAGACAATGCATGGACCGT
>JANNRN010000260.1:0-3413 GCA_031401375.1 Phyllobacteriaceae bacterium
GAGCGGCTTCAGTCCGGCATCCAGAAGCGCCTGTGCCGCCTCGACCATGCGCTCACCAACCCTGAACGCGCCGACGCCGCACAACGTCGCGGTCATGTGCGAAAGCGGAGCAAGATCGCCCGATGCGCCGACGGAGCCCTGGCCCGGGATCACTGGAATGAGGCCCTTGTCGAGGCAGGACGTCAGCATGGTCAGCGATTTCCACGCGACCCCGGATGCCCCTTGCGCTAGGCTTGCCGCCTTCAGCGCCATGACAACACGGACAACATTGACCGCAAGCGGCTCGCCGACGCCTGCCGCATGCGAAAGCACGATATTGCGCTGCAATTCGGCAAGGTCGTCATCGGCGATCCTGACCGAGGCCAATTTTCCAAAACCGGTATTGACGCCGTAGACCGGTTCGCCCTTGGCGATGATGTCCCTGATCGTCTGCGCCGCGGTCTCGACCCCCGCCCGGCAGCCGGGATCAAGCCGCACGGCTGCGCCGAAATAGACGTCGCGCCAGGCGCTCAGCGGCACATTGCCGGGGTGAAGCGTAACGGTGTTCTTGGTCATTGACCTCTCCAGATGCGGCGGACGAGCGGGTTGAAACCCATGCGATAGACAAGTTCTGCGGGGCGATCGACATTCCAGACGGCAAGGTTGCACCATTTGCCGGGTTCGATCGTGCCCATTTCATCCAGTTTCCCCAGCGCCCGCGCCGCTTCGCGGGTAACGCCCGCAAGGCATTCATCGACGGTGAGCCGGAACAGGGTCGCCGCCATGTTCATGGCGAGCAGCAGCGAGGTGAGCGGCGAGGAGCCCGGATTGCAATCGGTGGCCACGGCAAGCCTCACCCCGTGCTTGCGAAACAAGTCGACCGGAGGCTTTTGCGTTTCGCGGATGAAGTAAAAGGCGCCCGGCAGCAGCACCGCAACCGTTCCCACGCCCGCCATGGCGATAGCGCCATTTTCATCCGTATGCTCGACATGATCGGCGGAGAGCGCATGAAACTCGGCGGCAAGCGCTGCGCCATTGAGATTGCTGAGCTGGTCGGCATGTAATTTGACCGGCAGGCCAAGCTGTCTTGCCCGCTCAAACACGTGCCGTATCTGCGCCGGCGAAAACGCAATGCCTTCGCAAAATCCATCCACGGCATCCGCCAATCCCTCAGTGGCGATGGCCGGCAGCATCACGTTGCAAACCTTCTCGATATAAGCGTCCTTGTCGCCCTCTGCCTCCGGCGGCAAAGCATGCGCACCGAGGAAGGAGGTGACGACATCGACCTTGCGCTTCGTTCCGATCTGCCGCGCCACGCGCAGCATCTTGGTTTCCGTTTCAAGCTCAAGGCCGTAACCGGACTTGATCTCGATGGTTGTCACGCCTTCACTGATCATGTGATCAAGCCGCGTGATCGCCGCATCGAGCAACTCCTGCTCACTCGCCGCCCGGGTCTGCCTCACTGTTGAAACAATACCGCCGCCCGCCTTGGCGATCTCTTCATAGGTGGCGCCGTTCAACCGCATCTCAAATTCCGCCGCACGGTCGCCGCCAAACACAATATGCGTATGACAATCAATAAGGCCGGGGGTGACCAGATGGCCTGAAAGGTCAACCTGGCGCCCGATCGCGCCGGCAAGTTCGGCCGGAATCGCCGCGTGGCGCCCGACAAACACGATGCGCCCGTCCCGTTCGGCAATGACGCCCTGATCAATCAGGCCGAGCCCGCTCGTCCCCGCAAGGGTGGCGATCCGGCAGTTATGATACAGCGTGATCAGGGACATTTTGTGTGCAACGGATTAGCGGTTGATCTGTGTCGATTGAAGTTGTATATACAAGTCACGAGGATATTCAAGAGGCGCTGTGCGTCAAAAAGGCAATCGATGATCACTTTTCATTTTGACCTCGCGTTGACGCCGGATGGCTGGCGGAAAGATGTGCAAATCTCGGTGAGCAATGGCCAAATTGCCGCTGTGACGCCGGGAGCGCGGCGCGATGCGCATGCCACTCATCACGCCATTGTCATTCCCGGCCTTCCCAATCTGCACAGCCATGCGTTTCAGCGCGCCATGTCCGGACTTGCCGAGATGCGCGGGCCGGGCGCGGACTCTTTCTGGAGTTGGCGCGAGGTCATGTACCGCTTTGCCCTGTCGATGACGCCGGACGATGTCGAGGCGGTGGCCGCGCTCGCCTTTGCCGAAATGCTCGAAGGCGGTTTTACCCGTGTTGGCGAATTTCACTACCTCCATCACGACAAGGACGGATCGCCCTATGCCGATGTCGGTGAGCTGGCGGCACGCATTGGTGCGGCCAGCGTTGACACCGGCCTCGGGCTGACATTGCTTCCCGTGTTCTACGCCCATTCCGGTTTTGGCGGGCAGACACCCAATGACGGCCAGCGCCGCTTCATCAATCATGTGGACGGATTTCAACGGCTGCACGAGCGTTGCGCTGCATTGACCGGATCGGTCGACGGCGCCAATCTTGGCATCGCGCCGCACAGCCTGCGGGCCGTCACCCCGCAAGAGCTTAGTGAGATACTGTCACTCGCCGGAACCGGACCGGTGCACATCCACATTTCCGAGCAGCAGAAGGAAGTGGACGACTGCCTCAAATGGAGTGGCAGACGGCCAGTCGAGTGGCTGTTGAACAATGCAGAAGTCGGCAAAAAATGGTGCCTTGTTCATGCCACGCACATGACCGCTGCTGAGGCCAGCGCGGCTGCCGCGACCGGCGCTGTCGCCGGATTGTGCCCGATCACCGAGGCCAATCTCGGCGACGGCATTTTCGATGGCCCCAGATTTGAAGCAGCCGGCGGAAGCTACGGGATCGGCTCGGACTCCAATGTTCTGATCGATGCCGCCGCCGAGCTTCGTCAGCTTGAATACGCGCAGCGCCTTCGCCTGCAGTCGCGCAATGTCATGTCAGCTCCCGGCCGCTCCACCGGATTGCAGCTGTTTGAAAATGCATTGAAAGGCGGTTCGCGCGCGCTCGGTCAGGAAACCTTCGGTCTCGCGGTTGGCGCGTCTGCTGATTTCGTCACGCTTCGTGCTGATCATGTCGCCCTTGCAGGGCACAGGGCGGACACGATCCTCGACGCCATGATTTTCGGCAATGCCGCAAACATGATCGACACTGTGTGGACGCGGGGCCGCAAGCGTGTCGACAACGGGCAGCATGTTGAAAGCCCAAGGATATCAGCCCGCTACCGGGCCACGTTGAATCGGTTGCTCAGTTCATGAGGGAGAGATTGTCGTGACAGAAGCCGGGCAGGCAGCAAGTCCGCTCTATGAAAAGGTGAAAGCGTTTCTGCTTGCCAAAATTGGTTCCGGCGAATTGAAGCACGGCGACCGCCTGCCGTCGGAAAACGAACTCGTCGCCGAACTCGGCATTTCCAGAATGACGGTGAATCGCGCCGTGCGCGAGATGACGGC
>JANNRN010000261.1:0-2066 GCA_031401375.1 Phyllobacteriaceae bacterium
GCCAAGGGGCTCGTCGCTGGTGGGGACCCCAGGCCCACTTTTCCTGGAAATGCTCCTATAACTTCCTCAACGCCACTTCCTCAACCAGATGATCCTTGCCCTTGCGCAGGATAAGGTCGGCGCGGGGCCGCGTCGGCAGGATGTTTTCCTTGAGGTTCCTGAGATTGATGTGGGTCCAGAGCCGTTCTGCAATCGCCAGCGCGGCATCCTCTGACAATTCTGAATAGCGGTGAAAAAAGCTCTTCGGGTCCTGGAAGGCCGTTTCGCGCAAGCGCATGAAACGCTCCACATACCATTTGTGGATCAATTTTTCCCCGGCGTCGATATAGATCGAGAAGTCGAAGAAGTCCGACACGAACGGCACGGTCTTGCCGTCCTGCGGCAATTCCCGGCCTTGCAGAACATTGATGCCTTCGAAAATCAGGATGTCCGGCCGGTCAACCGTGATGAATTCATCCGGCACGACGTCATAGACCAGATGCGAGTAGAATGGCGCCTTGACCTCGCCGCGTCCTGCTTTGATTGCTGACAGAAATTGCAGCAAGGCTTCGACATCATAGCTTTCGGGAAAGCCTTTGCGTTCCATCAAACCCTTGTCGCGCAGCCTCTGGTTGGGAAACAAGAACCCGTCCGTCGTCACATGCGCGACGCGCGGGCTCGACGGCCAGCGGCGGAGCAATTCGCGCAGGATGCGCGCGGTGGTGGACTTGCCTACCGCCACCGATCCGGCAATACCAATCACAAAGGGCGTCTTGGTCGCCTCATCCAGCCGCAGGAACCGCTTGCGCTGCGCAAACAGCAACTGGCTTGCCTCGACATGCGCTGACAAGAGGCGGGAAAGCGACAGATAAATCCGGCTGACCTCGTCAAGGTCAATCGGATCGCCGAGTGAGCGCAGCCGCGAGACTTCTTCCGCCGTCAATGTCAACGGTGTGTCGGCGCGAAATTCGGCCCAGCGGCTGGCGGAGAAAAAACGATAGGGAGAATATTTGCCCGGTACCAGCTGATCCATTCAACACACTTTCGAAACGCAACAGATCAGTCTTTGGGCCGCGTGGCCTTTTCCTGCAACCCGGTTTCTTGTGTACGTCTTTCAAGTTCCGCCAGCACATCACCCAGCGGCACATTGGCAAGACGCAGCACCACCAGCAGATGATAGAGAAGATCGGCGCTTTCCGAAACCAGACCTTGGTCTTGTCTGCCGACAGCGGCAATCACCGTCTCGACCGCCTCTTCGCCAAGTTTTTGCGCCGCCTTCTCGATGCCGCGGGCGACAAGTTTTGCGGTGTAGGATTGCGGATCGCCGCTTGCCGCGCGGCTCGCCACAATCCTTTCGAGGTCTTCAAGGCTGAAGGCCATGGGCTTTCCGATCAGTTCAAGCGATCAAGGCGCATCGGGATGCCCGCCTTGGCCATGTGGTTCTTGGCTTCACTTATCGTATGCGTGCCGAAATGAAAAATCGAGGCGGCAAGAACGGCGGAGGCATGACCTTCAATGATGCCGGCAACAAGATGATCGAGCGTTCCGACACCGCCCGACGCAATCACCGGGACACGCACCGCGTCCGCCACCGCGCGGGTGAGCGCCAGATCATACCCAGTCTTGGCGCCGTCACGGTCCATGGATGTCAGAAGGATTTCACCGGCGCCAAGTTCGGTCACCTTGACGGCAAACTCGACCGCGTCAATGCCCGTGGCGTTGCGCCCGCCATAGGTGAAAATTTCCCATCGGGATGTTTCATTGGCCAGTGAGACTTTCTTGGCGTCAATTGCGACAACAATGCATTGATTACCGAACTTGTCCGCGGCTTCGGCAACGAAGTCCGGCCTTTGCACGGCACTTGTATTGATCGAGACCTTGTCGGCGCCGGCCAGCAACAGCCTGCGGATATCGCCAGTCTGGCGCACGCCGCCACCCACTGTCAGCGGCATGAAGCATTGCTCGGCGGTGCGGGCCACAACCTCAAAGATGGTTTCACGGTGGTCCGATGACGCCGTGATGTCGAGAAAACACAACTCGTCAGCTCCCGCCGCATCATAGGCCTTGGCGCATGCGACCGGATCGCC
>JANNRN010000262.1:0-2981 GCA_031401375.1 Phyllobacteriaceae bacterium
ACATCATTGGCGAGTTTGATGATCAGTTTGGCTTGGTGGTACGTCGGGGCCGCCTTGCCGCCGAAGAACTTCACCCGCGGCACCCAATCGCGCTCGGGATGCGAGCGGATGGCATCGTAAAGCGCCACTGCTTCAATGATGTTCAGAAGTTGGCGCTTGTATTCATGAATGCGCTTGATCTGGATGTCGAACAGGGCATTGGGATTAAGGCGGACACCGACCCGCTTTTTCACCAGCGCGGCGAGGCGCACCTTGTTGGCGTGCTTGACCGCCGCAAACTTGTCGCGGAAAGCGCTGTCGTCCGCGAACGGCTGCAGCGCGGACAATCCTTCGGCGTCGTCGAGAAAAGCATCGCCAATGGCTTCGCGGATGAGGCCGGTCAGGCCGGGATTGCAGCCATTCAGCCAGCGGCGCGGCGTGATGCCGTTGGTCTTGTTGTTGATGCGGTCCGGGTAAAGATTGTGCAAATCGGCAAACACGGTTTGCTTCATCAATTCCGTGTGCAGGGCTGAAACACCGTTGACCGAGTGCGCGCCGACAAAGGCGAGTTGTCCCATGCGGACCCGGCGGCCATTGCTTTCATCAATCAGCGAAATGGCCTGCGCCTGCTGGTCGTTGAAGCCGCGGTCACGCCGGGCTTCGATCAGCACCTGGGCATTGACGGCGTAGAGAATCTGCATGTGCCTTGGCAGCATGCGCTCGAACAGATGCACCGGCCAGGTCTCCAGCGCCTCGGGAAGCAGCGTGTGGTTGGTGTAACCGAAGGTCGCCTTGGTGATTTCCCAGGCCTTGTCCCAGCCAATACCGTGAATGTCGGTCAACAGGCGCATCAGTTCGAGCACGGCCACCGCCGGATGCGTGTCGTTGAGCTGAATGGCGACCTTGTCGGCGAGATTGAGGAAATCCGGATACTGCTGAAGGTGCCGGCGCAAAATGTCCTGCAATGATGCCGAGGAGAAGAAGTATTCCTGGCGAAGGCGCAATTCCTGGCCAGCCGGGGTTGAATCCGCCGGATAGAGAACTCTGGTGATGAGTTCGGCCTTGTTGCTCTCGCGCAGGGCGCCGAGATGGTCGCCCGAATTAAATGCATCGAGCTTGATGGCATCAATCGGCTGGGCTTCCCACAGCCGCAGCGTGTTGACGCGCTTGCCCTTCCAGCCGACGACGGGGGTGTCATAGGCAACGGCGATCACGCGCTCCAGCGGCTTCCACACATGCCGGTCTGCATCCTCATCCGCCTCGATGGTTTCAACCGAACCGCCGAAACCGATTTCATAATTGCTTTCGCGCCGTTCGAACTCCCACGGATTTCCGTGCTGCAGCCAGGTTTCAGGAAGTTCAACCTGCCAGCCATCGGCCATTTCCTGCCTGAAAAGACCGTGCACATACCTGATGCCGTAGCCATAGGCGGGAATGCCTACCGTCGCCATGCTTTCCATGAAACAGGCGGCCAGGCGGCCCAAACCGCCATTGCCAAGCGCAGCATCCGGTTCAAGTTCGGCGATGGCGTTGAGATCAACACCCAGTTCCTTGAGGGCGCCGCTGACTTCTTCCATCAGGCCAAGATTGGAAATCGCATCGCGCATCAGACGCCCGATCAGGAATTCGAGCGAAAGGTAGTAAACGCGCTTGTCGCTGGTCCTGTACACATCTTTGGTCGAGAGCATCCACTGGTCAATGATCCGGTCGCGAATGGCCAGGATCGTGGCGGCGGTCCAGTCATGCGGCTTGGCGGCTGTCGCGTCCTTGCCGATCGAATAGACGAGTTTTTCCAGAATCCTGGCGGAAAGACTTCCACGATCCGGTTGATCCAAAGCGCTTTCAATGTGCAATTTGCGTTGGGAGACAGTCATCTCAACCTCAGTTCAATCGATTTAGCCGGGGGTACGCCTATTAACATCAGAACCATCCAAAAATCAAATCAGCGGGGAGAATCTTCCCGCGCCGATTATCGGATGGTCCTGCGCTGTGCAGCAAGCGCATTGGACGCAGTCCAGCCATGCAAAAATGCGCTTGCGCCAGTGGATTGCCAACATCAAACGTAGCGGTTGATCAGATTCTCGAGGTATTCCTGACGGCCCGAACGAGGCTCGGGATTGATATCCTTCCTTTCAACGCGCCCGGCGATTTCCTCGAGCGACCGCTTGCCCGCCAGCATTGCCTTGGCCTCGGGAGTTTTCCATCCCGCATAGCGTTCCTCAACGAAACCGTTCCAGACATTGTCCTCGATCATTTTGGCCGCCGCCTTCAAAGCGCGGGCGCAGACATCCATGCCGCCGATGTGGCCGTGCAAGAGGTCGGCCGGATCCAGGGATTGGCGGCGAATCTTGGAATCGAAGTTGACTCCACCCGTTTTGAAGCCGCCGCCTTGCAGGATGTAGTACATGGCAACCGCCATTTCCGGCACATTGTTCGGGAACTGATCAGTGTCCCAACCTGACTGATAGTCATTCCGGTTGGCATCGACCGAGCCGAAAATGCCGAGCGCATTGGCCATGGCGATTTCGTGCTCGAAGGAATGACCGGCCAGCACCGCGTGACCGACCTCGATGTTGACCTTGACTTCCCTTTCGAGCCCGTGGCGTTTCAGAAAGCCGTAAACGGTCGCGACATCGTAGTCATATTGGTGCTTTGAAGGCTCCTGCGGTTTCGGCTCGATCAGAATTGCACCCTTGAAACCGATCTTGTGCTTGTACTCGACGACAAGATTGAGAAAGCGGCCCATCTGCGCGTCTTCGCGGCCAAGATCGGTATTAAGCAGTGTTTCATAGCCCTCGCGTCCGCCCCAGAGCACATAATTGGCGCCGCCGAGTTTTTTGGTCGCATCCATGCACAGCTTCACCGTGGCGGCGGCATAGGCAAAGACGTCCGGGTCAGGGTTGGTCGACGCGCCTGACATGAAACGGCGATGGGAAAACATGTTGGCAGTGCCCCAAAGCAGCTTCACGCCGGTCTTCTTTTGCTTCTCGGCAAAAATGTCG
>JANNRN010000263.1:0-2129 GCA_031401375.1 Phyllobacteriaceae bacterium
CACGGCCTGTGTTTTTCCGTTCGTTCTGGCATCCGCATTCCGCCCTCGCTCGTCAATATCTACAAGGAGCTGGAGCGCGATCTCGGCATTGCCCGCGCGCAGCACGGCCATCTGGAGCATTGGGCAAGGCAGGGCGTGCTCCTCCTCAACAGCGTGCTCACGGTCGAAAGAGGGCTGGCCGCCTCGCACCAGGGCAAGGGCTGGGAGCGTTTCACTGATGCGGTCATCCGCGCCGTGAACGAGCAGACCACGCCGGTGGTGTTCATGCTCTGGGGCAGCTATGCGCAACGAAAAGCCGCGTTTGTTGATTCCAGCCGCCACCTTGTTTTGAAGGCCCCGCATCCCTCACCCTTGTCCGCGCATCAGGGGTTCCTCGGCTGCGGCCATTTTTCAAAGGCGAACGCGTTTTTGAAATCGAACGGTCTTGGAGAAATCGACTGGGAGATCCCGAAGACTGTTGAAAGTGAATAGATTGCGCCGAGAATCGTAATAGTTCTGTTGCGAAAACTACCTTGAATTGAGTCGCCAATTTGGTCATCTCTCACAAAAAGAGCTTCACAGGTAACCCGGCCGGGTTAATTCCACAGAGCCCGTAATCCGAACCAGCCCCCTTTTCATCGATACGGTTTTGGCGCAGGATCATCCCGTATATTGGCGTTGCGAGGGTGGAAGAATGATCATTTATCCCGACTTGGAATTGCGCAAAGGGCGCTTGGTCAATCTGGTCCGCAACAGGATTGACAGCCCGCTCATTTATGATGTCGACCCGGTTGAGGCGGCGCAAGACCTGTCAGCACAGGGCGCAAAATGGCTGCATGTGGTTGATCTTGATGCCGTTTTCGATGATGGCGAGAACAACGACATTGTCAGGCAGATCATCCGCACCGCGAGTTGCTCGGTGCAAGTCGGCGGCGGCATCAGGTCGATGGAAAAAGTTCACGGCTGGATGGATGCCGGCGCTGCCCGTGTCGTTATCGCATCGGCCGCCGCGAAGAATCCGCATTTGGTCAAGGCCGCCGCGATGGCCTATCCAGACTCAGTCGTGGTCAGCGTTGACGCGCGGGGCGGACACGTCGTCATTTCCGGCTGGACTGAAACAACCTCGTTCAAGCCTGACGAGTTCGTGCATCAATTCGACAATGTAGGGTTGGCCGCCATCATCTACACCGATATTGATCGCGATGAGGATTTCCCCGACAGCACCATGGCGCATGCCACAAGCCTTGCCGCGCGCGTGCGAACCCCTATCATCGTGAGCGGCGTGGTGAAAACCCTCGATGACATTTCGACATTGTCCTACCTGCCAAATATCGCTGGCGTGATCACGAGCCGCGCCTTGTTTGGCGGCGCCTTCACATTCGCGCAGGCCAATGCAATCGCCATCGAAAAACATGAGCGCGTCGCGCCGCTCAGATGAGTGGCGTGGAGTCTGTTGCAGGCCCGATTGCCCCAACGACAGGGTTACATGAGCATATCGGTTCTACCTGACGGTGCGTTTTGGGCGCCGAGCGGGAAAAAACCGCTGCCGCAAAGTCAAGCCTTCTGCGATCCATCCCCGGGACCGGGCCGGTCTCTGCGACATGTACTGTACCGGGCCGATCTTGCCGACGCATGTTACAATTCGTGCCGGGCTTCGCCATCACGGCGCCTTGCGTCTTTGAAGGTCCCATCAATGGCGCCAACACGGGACAGCGCGCGGGCAGTCCCTGTCGGTACCTGCGCCTCGCATTTTCTGTGGCATAAAGTCCTCATTCGCCTCAGCCTTACTGCCACCAGCGCGCATCGACCCGCCCGCTGACGCTCGGTCCCAGCATCATGGCCGCAAGGATCAGTCCAACTTCAAGTGGTTGCACCGACGAGAGGTCAAATCGGCAGCTCGCGAAGACAGCGACGCTCAAACACCAAACGATGCCGAGACCCATCGCGAAATAGCCAAGCATGGGGCGCGCGCACAACCGGTGAAACGGGTTCGCGCGCAAACGCGCCAGCACAGGCCATGCTGCGATGTCCTCGCAATCTCGATTTATTGCCCCACTTAACAAAGCGTTAACACGAGCTTGCGCGCGCGTCAAAGGCCACATGACTTCGGCCAGGGCATCGAGTTCAGGTGAACGCGGATTGAGTCCGGG
>JANNRN010000264.1:0-2846 GCA_031401375.1 Phyllobacteriaceae bacterium
TCGGCCAAATGGTCGGTCTTGTGCGCTTCGGTGCCGCGCACCCCGCGCATTTCATGCAGGATCACAGGAACCCCGGAATTGGCGATCTGCCATGCAGCTTCCGAGCCGGCCAATCCGCCGCCGATGATGTGGATGGGTGTCATGGCGCGGCTATAGCAATCCGGGGTGCCAAGGGCCACAAAGAAAAACAGCGCCTGCAGCGGGAGGGCTGCAAGCGCCGTTGTATTCTGGCTGAAAACCGGGGGGAGGAGTGTTTTCAGCCGTAGACGCGGGAAACTGGGAGGAGGAGTGTCTCCCGCGAATTCTTGGGGTTCTTAGCGAACCGAGGAACGTGCAACTGAACGGATATCGCCACGTGCAATGCCGAGATCGCTGAGTTCGCGGTTCGAAAGCCGCTCAAGTTCGGCAATTGTATTGCGGAACGAACGCCAGTTCTTGTAGCTGCGAGCAATGTTCATGTTCATTCTCCTGTTCTTGGGCCAATTGAAATCGCGAGGATCGCAAGGGCTGGTAGGCCTGAAGGCGATTGATCGCCTTCAGAATTTCGACTTAACGGGTAGACGATTTCATTGCGACGAAGTGAATGTCGCCACGGTTGATGCCGAGGTCGTTAAGTTCACGTGAGGACAGACGGCCGAGTTCCGCAACGGTTTCGCGGTAGCGGCGCCAGTTGTTGTAAGAGCGTACGAGGTTCATT
Organism: Phyllobacteriaceae bacterium; assembly: GCA_031401375.1. GTDB lineage: Bacteria > Pseudomonadota > Alphaproteobacteria > Rhizobiales > Rhizobiaceae > JANOYJ01. Next base: position 698 of record JANNRN010000264.1, read on the forward strand.
TTGTTTTCCTTTCGAATCTGGTTCAGTCTGCTTCGACCGTTGACCAATAAGTAAGATATCGACCCCATTTTTTGCAGATGCAGTTTTTGCATGGCTCCAATGCTTCGGGTGCATTGCACAATTAACCGGCGTTAATTGTTGCGCCGCACAAGCGACACAATCAGGTCGCTTTGCCGCAAAGAAGCCTGTTTGCCCATTGTTTTCGCATCGTTTTTGGGCACCGCCGTTGCATTGGGCAAAACCTGCACAGCCCCCAGCTTTGCGATCCGTCTGGCCACTTGTCCTGATGACGGGGATCAGAGCTTTCAACATGGCGCAATTTCGCGTGGGACATTGCGCCAATCAGGGGCATGGCGCAGAATGGCAAATCATGAGGGGACAAGGCACATATGGGATTCTCGCTGTCAGTTAACAAGGATATCGAGCGCTGGGTCAGCGCCGGACTTATCGACCGGGAGACGGCGAACAAACTCAACCACGAGCTCGACAACCACCCGGGACGGTTTGGGCTGGGCGCCGTGCTTGGCGTGCTCGGCACCGTGTTGCTGGGGGCCGCGTTGCTCAGTCTGGTGGCGGCCAATTGGGAGGTTATTCCGCGGCTGGCCCGCGTCGCGCTGATTTTTGCGTCCATCTTCTTCGGCTATCTTGTTGGCGCGTGGCGCGAAGGCACGGGCGACAAAGTCTCCTCCGGCGCGCTTTACATCTTTGCCGCCATCGCCTTTGGCGGCGGCATTGCGCTGATCGGGCAAATGTACCACTTGTCGGGCGATACGGCGACGGCGGCCTTCGTCTGGTGCGTTGCGACAATTGTTGCTTCCTTGCTGCTCTTGTCTGGCAATCTGGCCGCAATGGCGGGTCTTCTTGGTCTTTTTTATCTTGTGGTGGTTGTCACTGAGCCGTCCTGGCACAGTGTTCACTACCTTTGGATCGTGCCGCTCATGTCGGCGGGCATTGCCCTCATCGCCCGGCTCACGCATACGCGGCTTGGCCTGCACGCTGCCATGTGGCTGATCCTTGGCATGTTCGTTGTCATCCGGCTTGATCTGGAAGTGGAGGAGCTTGACTATATGTTCGCGCTCGGCGGCGCGGGATTGTTTGTTCTGACTGCGCTTTATGAGGGCGCCGTCGAGAAGATCACACATTTTGCCCGCGCATTGCAGTTTTATGCACTCGCCGCTTCGCTGACCGGCTTTGCCGCAGTGCAGATCGCGGGCTATGACGATAATGGTCTGATGATCATTATCGGCGTATTGGTCATTGGGCTGACAATAGCGGCGCTGGCGCTGAAGGGCCGTGACCATCGCGGAGTGCGCAGTCTTGCCTATCTCGCCTTTTCTGCCGAAGTCTTGTACCTCGCCAATGTCACCGTCGGCTCCATCATCGGGCAGTCGGCGTTCTTCTTCCTGATCGGCCTGTTCGTGATCTTGCTGGCTTTCCTTGTGGTCAGGATCGAACGGCGCTTCAAACAGAATAACGCGGGGGCCGTGTGATGCTGAACTTTCTGCGCAAAAACAAGTTGCAGGCGGCGCTCGCAGTAGCGCTGATCCAGTGCGCGATCCTTGGCTACATGATCCAGAGCCGCGCCTCGATCCTGAAGAACGGCACCGAGATCGTGCTCAAGACCGAGCCAATCGATCCGCGTGATCTTTTGCGCGGCGATTATGTGACGCTCGGTTACTCCATCTCGCAGTTTGCCGCCACAGAGATTTCCGGCGACTTCAACACCTTCCTTGACGAGGCAACGCCGGTTTATGTGGCTTTGAAGAAGGACGACGACGGCAGCTGGCAAAAGAGCCGCGTGTCGATCACGCCGATTTCCGATTTGAAGCCGGACGAAGTGCTGATCGCCGGGCGCTCCGTCAGCGGATTTACGCCGCAGACCAGCGACAATGTTCGTGTGAATTACGGCATCGAACGCTTTTACGTACCGGAAGGCGAAGGCAAGCCGATTGAGGAAGCACAAGGCGAAAGGCGCATCGACGCGGTGTTGATGGTAGACGCAAACGGTAGGGCGCAGATGAAAGCATTACGCGACAATGGCGTCGCGCTTTACGAGGAGCCGCTTTATTGAATCGGTGAGCGGATGCAACGCGCGGGCGTTCTCCACAGTTTCGGAGGTTGAGTCACAACAGGCTTGCGCTTAAGAGAG
>JANNRN010000265.1:0-8371 GCA_031401375.1 Phyllobacteriaceae bacterium
GATCTTGGCTGACGAGATCGAAAGGCTTCAAACTGACAAGTTTCACGTGAATCTTGAGCCGGTCTATGAAGCTGTGCGGACAATTCGTGGTGTGCTTGAGCCCTCGAAGGCGCTTATCGGATTTTGCGGCGCGCCGTGGACAGTTGCCACTTACATGATTGCCGGTCATGGCACGCCGGATCAGGCGCCGGCCCGTCTGTTTGCCTATCGTCATCCGGAGGCGTTCGAAAAGCTTCTGTCACTTCTCGCCGACGTATCGGCTCAATATTTAATCCGCCAGTTGCAGGCGGGCGCTGATGTCGTGCAGATTTTCGATTCGTGGTCCGGCGTTCTTGATGACGACATGTTCAGACTGGCCTGTGTCTTGCCGGTGAAGCGCATGGTTGAACAGGTGCGGGCAGTGATACCGGATGCGCGCATCATCGGTTTTCCAAAGGGTGCGGGCACTTTGTATGATGATTTCCGGGAGCTGACGGGTGTCACGGCGCTGGGGCTCGACTGGACCGTACCGCTTGCGCAGGCAAAGCGTTTGCAGCAAGGCGGCGCGGTGCAGGGAAACCTTGATCCCTTGCGTTTATTGGCGGGCGGCGCTGCCCTTGATGAGGGAGTGGACCGCATTTTGCGGGCTCTGGGTGATGGTCCGTTAGTGTTCAATCTTGGACATGGTATTACCCCGGAAGTGCCGCTTGGACATGTCGAGCAAATGGTGAACAGGGTGCGCCGGGCATGAACTCACCGTTGAAGAGAGCATTGGGCGGATTGGCCGTTTTGGCGGTGCTTGTTGGCGCGATATTCATGGTCGACCCCGTCGCCTTCTATCCGTGGTTCAAGGCATTGCATATTCTGGCCGTGATTTCCTGGATGGCTGGGATGCTCTATCTGCCAAGGCTTTTTGTCTACCATGCCGATGCGCAAAAGGGCTCTGTGCAGTCCGAGACTTTCAAGATCATGGAGCAGCGCTTGCTGCGCCTCATCATCAATCCCGCGATGACGTTGACATGGGCGCTGGGGCTGTGGCTGGCCTGGCGCGGGTTTCATTTTGTGGGAACCTGGCTCTACGTCAAGATTGCCTTGGTTTTCGCGCTTTCCGGCGTGCATGGCTATTTCTCGCAAGCCGTACGGCTTTTTGGCGAGGACAAGAACGAAAAGCCATCGCGGCACTGGCGAATCATGAACGAGGCGCCGACTGTGTTGATGATCGCAATCGTCATTCTGGTCGTGGTCAAGCCGTTTTGACGCTGAAATGGCGGACCGGATTTCGCATCTGCGCCTCACATTCATGCTTGCTCTCTTGGCTGTGAGCGGATAAAGCAAATCATTCTCATACAGGCATGAAACGATATTCTTCGCCGCTCCGGCTGAAAGATTCGTGTTTGTCTCCCCCGTTCCCTTCCCTTCAAATTCGAGTTCCGCGCCCATGCAGGAAATGAAACTACAAGCCCTCAAGAGCAAAAGTCCGACCGACCTGCTGTCGTTCGCCGAATCGCTCGAGGTTGAAAACGCATCGACCATGCGCAAGCAGGAGCTGATGTTTGCGATCCTCAAGAAGCTGGCTTCCCAGGAGGTCGAGATCATCGGTGAGGGTGTGGTCGAATTGCTGATGGATGGCTTCGGCTTTCTTCGCTCGGCCAATGTGAACTATCTGCCGGGGCCTGACGACATTTACATCTCGCCTTCGCAGATCCGCCGTTTCTCGCTGAAGACCGGCGATACGGTGGAAGGACCGATCCGCGGGCCGAAGGAAGGCGAGCGCTATTTTGCTTTGCTCAAGGTTAACACGATCAATTTTGAAGATCCGGAAAAAATCAAGCACAAGACTCATTTCGACAATCTGACGCCGCTTTATCCCAATGAGCGGTTCAAGATGGAGATTGAGAACCCGACGACCAAGGATCTTTCGGCGCGGGTGATCGATCTGGTGGCGCCGCTTGGCAAGGGCCAGCGCGGGCTGATTGTCGCGCCGCCGCGGACGGGCAAGACCGTGCTGCTGCAAAACATTGCGCATTCGATTACAGCCAATCATCCTGAGTGTTATTTGATCGTGCTCCTGATCGACGAGCGGCCCGAGGAAGTCACGGACATGCAGCGTTCAGTGAAGGGCGAGGTTGTCTCCTCGACTTTTGACGAGCCCGCGCAACGGCATGTTCAGGTGGCGGAAATGGTGATCGAGAAGGCCAAGCGCCTGGTCGAGCATGGCCGCGATGTGGTGATCCTCTTGGATTCCATCACACGGCTCGGCCGTGCCTATAACACCGTGGTGCCCTCTTCCGGCAAGGTGCTGACCGGCGGCGTTGACGCAAATGCCCTGCAGCGTCCGAAGCGTTTTTTCGGCGCTGCCCGCAATATCGAGGAAGGCGGCTCGTTGACGATCATTGCCACCGCCTTGATTGATACCGGCAGCAGGATGGATGAAGTGATCTTTGAAGAATTCAAGGGTACCGGCAATTCGGAAATCGTGCTCGACCGCAAGGTCGCCGACAAGCGCATCTTCCCGTCGATGGACATTCTGAAGTCAGGAACGCGCAAAGAGGAATTGCTGGTTCCCAAGCAGGATTTGCAGAAGATTTTCGTGCTGCGCCGCATTCTGGCGCCGATGGGAACAACGGACGCGATCGAATTCCTGATCGACAAGTTGAAGCAGACCAAGGGAAATGCTGAGTTTTTTGACTCAATGAATACCTGATGGATGCAATCTGAAATAGTATTTGCGCAATTATAAGTTGCGATTGCTGGTTCCGTTAAGGTCGATTTTCTTGCGCTGCGGCGGCAATAGGCGCTGATGCGCCGATGTCTGTGGCGAGAAGTCTGACTGCACAGTCGGTTTCCGGCCACTGACAGGCCTTGTGATCCATTTTGCGGTGGTCCATGACAATCGCCATGTTTCAGGACACGATCTTTGCCCTTTCAAGCGGACGTCTGCCATCTGGTGTGGCGGTTGTGCGCGTTTCCGGTCCGCATGTACGGATGGTGCTGGAGGCAATGGCGGGCGGGGTTCCCGTTCCCCGGTACGCGGCGCTGCGTGCGATCAAGGCGCCCGGCGGCGGCCCGATTGATCGCGGGCTGGTTCTGTTTTTTGAAGGTGCGGCGAGCTTTTCCGGCGAGGACAGCTGCGAGTTTCATCTGCATGGCGGGGTGGCGAGCGTTGCGGCCGTGCTGTCCGCTTTGGGCGGCTTGCCGGGATTGCGGCTTGCCGATGCTGGCGAATTCACCCGCCGCGCGTTTCTGAACGGGAAAATTGACTTCACCCAGGCCGAGGGATTGGCGGACCTGATTGCGGCGGAAACCGAGGCGCAACGGCGGTTGGCGCTGGGAAACGCGGAAGGCGGCCAGAAGCGCGCCTATGAAGAATGGCGCAAGCGCATTTTGCATGCGCGCGCCATGATCGAGGCGGAGCTTGATTTCGCCGACGAGGCGGACGTGCCGGGATCGGCCGCCGATCAGATCTGGGCGGACATGCAGGCGCTTGAGCGCGACATTGATGCAAATCTCGGTTCGGTGCGTGCCGGCGAGATCGTGAGGAACGGCTTTGATGTCATCATTCTGGGGGCGCCGAATGCCGGGAAGTCGAGCCTGATGAATGCGCTGGCGCGGCGCGACGTGTCGATCATTACCGAGGAGGCCGGGACGACGAGGGACCTGGTCGAGGTGCGCCTCGACCTCAACGGTATTCGTGTGAACCTCATTGATACCGCCGGCATCCGTGAAAATCCGGGCCATATCGAGGAGATTGGCATCGAAAAGGCGCTCATGCGGACTCATGACAGCGATCTTGTGCTTCTGGTGGAGGATGCAAGCGTTCCCGGCTCGGCTCCGCTCGTGGACGTCGGCGGACCTTTGATGCGGGTCGGGCTCAAATCGGACTTGCCGGGCGCTGCTAACGGCTATGAGTTGTTGGTTTCGGCCCGGACAGGCGAAGGTCTTGACGAACTTCGTGATGCGATCGGGCAGGTTGCGCGCGTTAGTACGGCAAGCGTTGCAGATGCGACACCTGTGCGGGAACGACAGGTGCGCGAGCTGTTGAGGTGCCGCGACCACTTGCGGAGCGCGCTCGCCATGCCTGATGCCGGACTGGAAGTGCGGGCGGAAGAGATGCGGCTGGCCGGCGATGCGCTGGCGAGGCTGGTTGGCCGGATCGATGTTGAGGATCTTCTTGATGTGGTTTTCTCGCAGTTTTGTGTCGGAAAGTGATTCACGTGAAACACTGACTGGCGGTGCAGACACTCCACTCGCCCGAAAGATCACGCAGGAACTGGGGTGATTCACGTGAAACATCGCAAAAATGAACGGCTTCCTGGCAATTCTTGTTTCACGTGAAACATGGTGATAGAGGGCAGTCCTGATTATCGAAAGCGGACGAGTGTGAATGAACGGGTTTGACGTCATCGTTGTCGGGGGTGGACATGCTGGCTGCGAAGCAGCAGCCGCGTCGGCGCGGACAGGCGCGCGAACAGCGCTCGTCACCCAGCGCATCGAAACGATTGGCGTCATGTCGTGCAATCCGGCGATTGGCGGGCTGGGCAAGGGACATCTCGTGCGGGAGATTGATGCGTTTGACGGTTTGATGGGCCGTGCGGCGGATCTTGCCGGGATACAGTTTCGTTTGTTGAATCGGCGCAAGGGACCTGCGGTTCGCGGGCCGCGCACACAGGCGGATCGGGCCTTATACAAGGCTGCCATCCAGCGGATGCTTCATGCGCAGACCGGGTTGAGCATCATCGGCGGCGAGGTTGATGATCTGGTTTTTTCGGAAGGTCATGTGGCCGGCGTTCGCCTCAATGAAGGGCGGATTCTCAGTTGCGCAGCGGTGGTGCTGACGACAGGGACGTTCTTGCGTGGTCTCATCCATATCGGTGACCAGCGGTTTCCGGCCGGCCGGATGAATGACGCGCCATCAAACGGGATGAGTGCGACCCTTGAGCGGTTTGGCTTTCAGTTGGGACGGTTGAAGACCGGCACGCCGGCGCGGCTGAACACAAGCACAATCGACTGGGCTTCGCTTGAAATGCAGGCCGCCGATGACGAACCCTCGTTCTTCTCCCTGATGACTGATCGGCTTGAGTGCCGCCAGATTTCGTGCGGAATCACCCGAACAACTCCGGCCACCCACGACATCATTCGCGCTAACTTGTTGAAATCAGCCATGTATTCCGGGGCGATTGAAGGTGTTGGCCCGCGCTACTGTCCTTCAATCGAAGACAAAATTGTCAAGTTCGGTGACCGAGACGGCCACCAGATATTCCTCGAGCCTGAAGGGCTTGACGACATCTCGGTCTATCCTAACGGCCTGTCCACTTCGTTGCCGCAGGACGTGCAGCTTGAGGTTTTGCGGTCGATCCCGGGCCTTGAACGGGTGGAGATGCTGCGTCCTGGCTACGCCATTGAATATGACTACGTTGACCCGCGAGAGCTGGAACTGTCCCTCGAGTCAAAGCGGGTCAGCGGTCTGTTTCTCGCCGGCCAGATCAATGGAACCACCGGGTATGAAGAAGCCGGTGCGCAGGGGCTCTGGGCGGGGCTCAATGCGGCGCGCAGGTCCACGGGGGCCGACCCCGTGCAAATCAGCCGCGCGGACAGCTATATGGGTGTGCTGATCGATGACCTCACCTCAAATGGGGTCAGCGAGCCGTATCGGATGTTTACATCGCGGGCCGAGTTTCGCCTGTCGCTGCGCGCGGACAATGCCGATCTGCGGCTGACGGAGCTCGGCGCGTCCTATGGATTGATCGGGCCGGCGCGCCTGTCGCGGTTCAGGATGATGGTTGATTTGCTCACCCATGCGCGGGAATTATCCCGTTCGCTGACCCTGACCCCTGATGCAGCCTCCAAGCATGGATTGTCGCTCAACCGGGACGGCATTCGCCGCAGCGCCTATGAACTGTTGGCGCATCCGGGCATGTCGTTGGCGCGGCTCGCAAAAATCTGGCCGGAATTGGGTTCGTTCTCCCCAAAAATTACCGAACTGCTTGAAATTGAAGCACAATATGCCGTCTATTTGGAGCGCCAGGGCGCGAGCGCCGTGCTTTTGCGCAAGGACGAGGAGCGCATCATTCCGGAATTGATGGATTTCAGCGCTCTGTCCGGCCTGTCGAATGAGTTGAAGCAAAAACTGAAGGCACGGCAGCCGCGTTCAATTGCCGCTGCGCAAAAGATCGACGGCATGACACCTGCCGCCATTGCCCTGATTCTGTTGGCACTGCGCCGGCATTCAGACACCAAGGTTCTGGCCGATGTCGAAATTCGGGGCGCCGCGTGAGCGTCACGGATTTTGATTCGCTCAAGGCAATTTTGCCGGATGTTTCACGTGAAACGTTTGAACGACTCGTCCAGTTCGAACAAATATTCCGGCATTGGAGTGCAAAAATCAATCTTGCCGCTCCCTCCGCGCTCGAAAATCTCTGGGCTCGCCACATTCTGGACAGTGCGCAGCTCGCGGGCCTGCGCGACCTTCGCGGCACATGGCTTGACCTTGGATCGGGAGGCGGTTTTCCCGGCATTGTGCTGGCCATCCTGATGCGTGACTGTGATGACGTTCATCTTCATCTCGTTGAAAGTATTGGGAAAAAATCGGCTTTTCTTCGAACTGTGCTTTCGGCAACGGCCGCAAAAGGCCTTGTGCACAACAAGAGAATAGACGTCATGCCTGACCTTGTGCCGCGGGCAGATATCGTTACCGCACGTGCGCTCGCGCCTCTCTCCGGTCTTTTGGAACTCGCATTTCCGTGGCTCGGCGCTGGCGCAACCGGACTTTTCCACAAGGGTCGCGAATATCGACAAGAAATCGCGGCGGCGCGTGACGAATGGGCATTCGATCTGATAGAACACAGGAGTAAGTTGGACACAAATTCCGTTATCCTCGAAATTTCCAATGTTTCGCGGCGCTTACGAGAGTAGCATCACGCAACAGTTCAGGCGGCAATGAGAAACCTGCGCATCATCACCCTGGCCAATCAGAAAGGCGGCGTCGGCAAGACCACGACGGCGATCAATCTTGCCACTGCTTTGGCGGCGATTGGTGAAAAGGTTCTGCTGGTGGACGTGGATCCGCAGGGCAACGCCTCGACCGGGCTTGGCATCGACCGCAAACACCGGGCGATATCCTCCTACGACATCCTGACCGGTGCGGCCACGGTGAGCGAGGCGGCGATTCCCACAGCGGTTCCCGGCCTGTCAATCATCGCGTCGACGCTTGATCTCCTCGGTGTGGAGATGGAAATCTCGCAATCGGCGGACCGGGCGCATCGTTTGAGACACGCATTGCGCGATGATCCGACGCTGGATTTCACCTATGCAATCATCGATTGTCCGCCATCGCTTAATTTGCTGACGCTCAACGCAATGGCGGCGGCCGATTCCATCCTTGTTCCGCTGCAATGCGAATTTTTCGCGCTGGAGGGTCTCAGTCAGCTGCTGCAGACCGTCGAAGAAGTGCGGCAATCGCTCAATCCGCAACTGACGATACAAGGCATTGTGCTGACGATGTATGACGGGCGCAACAATCTTGCCAACCAGGTGGTCGAGGATGTGCGCGCTCATATGGGCGACCATGTCTATCGCACGGTCATCCCACGAAATGTGCGGGTTTCGGAAGCGCCGTCACATGGTAAGCCGGCTATTCTTTATGATTTGAAGTGTTCGGGAAGCCAGGCATATCTGCAGCTGGCTTCTGAAGTCATCCAACGCGAACGGCGCCTGCGCGCCGCGTGAATGGCTGACAAGGCGGAACGGTTTGACGAGGGACGAGACAATGACGGAAGATCCATCACGCAGACGGCTGGGACGCGGGCTTGCCGCACTTATCGGGGAAATGGACAAGTCGGCGCCTGTCGCAGCCGCCAGCGCCGATCGTCAGGTGCCAATCGAGTTCATCACGCGCAATCCGCGCAATCCCCGGCGTTCTTTCTCCGAATCCGAGCTTGTCGACCTGTCCCAGTCGATCCGGACGCACGGCATTGTTCAGCCCATCATTGTGCGGCGCAAGCCTGATACGGCTGATGCCTATGAAATTGTCGCGGGAGAGCGGCGTTGGCGGGCGGCGCAGATCGCCGGCCTCACTTTGGTGCCGGTCATCATTCGCGACATTGACGACCGCGTCGCCCTTGAAATCGCCATTGTCGAAAACGTGCAGCGTTCCGATCTGAACTCGATCGAGGAGGCCACCGGCTATCAACAATTAGTCGACGAACATTCCTACACGCAACTCGATCTGGCGGGCATTATCGGCAAGAGCCGCAGTCACGTCGCCAATACGCTGCGCCTGCTCAAGCTGCCGGAAAAAGTGCGCGACATGCTGATCAGCAATCAGCTTTCGGCCGGACACGCGCGCGCTTTGATCGCCGTTGACGACCCGCTCGGGCTTGCCCAGAAAATCGTC
>JANNRN010000266.1:0-22905 GCA_031401375.1 Phyllobacteriaceae bacterium
CCCACGCCGTCTGGCTGTACTTTCGTTTCCCGCTCAGCCTGCGACTGGCCGAGGTACTGCTGCTCGAACGCGGCATCGTGGTTTCCTACGAAACCATCCGCTGCTGGGCCAGGAAATTCGGACCTGAGTACGCGCGTCGCCTGAAGCGGAAGCCACCGAGCCGCACGGACATGTGGCATCTGGACGAAGTGGTGATCAGCATCGCCGGCAAGAAGCATTGGTTGTGGCGTGCGGTTGATCAGGACGGCTATGTTCTTGACGAGATCATGCAATCCCGGCGCAACACCAAGGCTGCCAAGCGACTTCTGACACGGTTGCTGCAGAAACAGGACATGCCGCCCAAGCACATCATGACCGACAAGCTGCGATCCTACGGCGCGGCCAAGCGCCAGGTCATGCCGCACGTCGCGCATCGCTCGCACAAAGGCCTCAACAATCGGGCGGAGAATTCGCATGTTCCGTTGCGAAAACGGGAGCGGATGATGCAGCAGTTTCGATAACCGGGCGGCTTGCAGCTTTTCGTCACGATCTTCTCCGCCATCAGAAATCTCTTCGTCCCGTCTCGATCACATTGCTCCGCACTTCAAACCCACATCCACCACCTGCAAGCCATGACCGAATGGAAGGCCGTCACCATGAAGGCATGATTTTGTCGGACTTGACCATCGATGCGGACACCCAACAGTTAACCCGACATCGCCAACCGGACATATCGTGTGTTCTCGACAACACCAACGAATGTGAGTTGACGTGTTTAGTGAAAACATATTTAATAAACAAAATGCTCAACATTTTGGAGTGAGTGGCGAGCAATTGTCAGCAGTGTGAATATGCTGTGATGTCGGCGCGGTGCCGTCATCAAATTCTGGGAGGAATTAATGTCAGTATTTGGAAAATCAGCGCTGGGAATAGCCTCAGCGCTTCTTGTGTCGACTGCTTTGCCGTCAACCGCGCAAGCGCAGGGCAAGGAATTGACGCTTTGCTGGGCAGCTTGGGATCCGGCAAACGCATTGGTTGAAATGTCGAAGGATTTTGAGGCCCAGTCCGGCATCAAGATGAACTTTGAATTCACACCATGGCCAAATTTCACCGACCGCATTTTGAACGAACTGAATTCCGGCGGCAAGCTGTGCGATTTGCTTATTGGCGATTCACAATGGCTGGGCGGTGCTGCTGAAAACGGCCATTATGTGAAGCTGAACGATTTCTTCGACAAGGAAGGGATCAAGATGTCTGACTTTGCTCCGGCAACGGTCAACGCCTATTCCACTTGGCCGAAGGGCACGCCGAACTATTGGGCGCTGCCTGCCATGGGCGACGCCAATGGCTGGTTTTACCGCAAGGATTGGTTTGAAGATGCAAAGAACATGGAAGAGTACAAGGCAAAGACCGGCGCAGATCTTGCTCCTCCAAAGACCTGGGCAGAGCTGAAGCAGATCGCAGAATTCTTCCAGGGCCGCGAGATCAATGGCCAGAAGGTTTTTGGCGCCGCGATTTTCACCGAGCGTGCATCCGAGGGCATCACGATGGGCGCCACTTCCGCGCTCTATCCCTATGGCTTCAAGTACGAAAACACGCCCGGCAAGTATGATATGGAAGGCGCAGTTAACTCCGCCGATGCCGTTGCCGGTCTTGAAATGTACAAGTCAATCTACGACTGCTGCACGCCTCCCGGCTACACGGACAGCTACATGGGCGAGGGCCTCGACGCGTTCAAGTCCGGTCAGGTTGCCATGATGATGAACTGGTTCGCCTTCATGCCGGGCATGGCCAAGGATGAGAAGGTCGGCAAAGTCACGGGCTTCTTTGTGAACCCGGCTGCCAAAGTCGCGGCGTCCACACTCGGCGGGCAGGGCATATCTGTTGTTGCCAATACGGACAATATGGAAGGCTCATTGGCTTACATCAAATGGTTTGCCCAGCCGGATGTGCAGAAGAAATGGTGGTCGCTTGGCGGCTATGCTTGCCATAACGCCGTGCTGAATGACCCATCCTTCAAGGACTCGCAGCCATTTGCGGCGCAATTCCTCGAAGCAATGGGCGGTGTTCAAGACTTCTGGCAAGAACCATCCTACGCAACGCTTCTTCAGGCAATGCAAAAGCGCCTTCACGAATATGTCGTTGCCAACAAAGGCACCGCCAAAGAAGCGCTTGACGGGTTGATTGCCGACTGGACCGAAACCTTCAAGGAAGAAGGCAAGCTCTAAACGGCCTGCCACAACCGGTCAACGTCTGGCCGGTTGTGGCGGAAACTTCAAATTATCATCTGCAAATCCAAGGGCTCCTGCCTGCCAATGCCAAGTGGTGGGCGCTGGGAAGTGTTGAGAAAAATGCAAGAACAGAAATCAGTGGTCGAGGCTGTGGCCCGCGCCGCGCCGCCGTCGATCAATGCAACAATTCGCGGATTGTCGGACAGGGCAATCGCCTGGCTGTTCATCGGTCCGACCATCCTGCTCTTGCTGGCCATCAACATATTCCCGTTGATCTGGACGGTCTATCTGTCCTTCACCAACTATCGCGCCAACCGCCCGAATGCGCCGGTCACCAATGTCGGCTTTGACAATTACCGCAAGATTTTGACCGACCCCGATATCTGGGCCTCCATGCAGGCAACCGCGCATTTCGTCTTCTGGACAATCCTGCTGCAAATGCTGATCGGCTTTGCACTGGCCTATCTTATCGACCGCAAGTTCAGGGGCCATGCATTCTGGACCACGATCATCCTGGTGCCGATGATGCTGTCGCCGGCTGTCGTCGGCAATTTCTGGAAATTCCTTTATCAGCCGCAGATCGGCCTTTTCAATTACGTGGTGTCGTTCTTTACCGGCGTTGATCCGTCTTCGTTTCAAATGCTTGGAACCGTTAACCTTGCACCATGGGCCATCATCATTGTCGATACTTGGATGTGGACGCCTTACGTGATGCTCATCTGCCTTGCCGGGCTACGCTCCATTCCTGATTACATTTACGAGGCTGCCGAAGTCGATCGCGCCTCAAAATGGCGGCAGTTCTGGTCAATTACCCTGCCGATGGCCTTGCCATTCATCATGTTGGCGGTCTTGTTCCGCGGCATTGAAAACTTCAAAATGTTTGACATGGTCAACCTTTTGACTGGCGGTGGCCCGGGCTCAACCACGGAAGTCGCCTCGATCACGCTGAAGCGCGAAGCGTTTGAAAAATGGCGCACCGGCTACTCCTCCGCCTTTGCCATCATTTTGTTTGTCTCCGTGTTTGGCCTTGCCAACATTTATGTCAAAGCACTGAACAAGGTAAAGCAAAGATGAGCTCTTATCTGTCGACTGCGCACTCGGTTGTCGTGCCTTCGCCTTGGACCAAGCGCATCGCCGGGGCGCTGGTTATTCTCTACGCGGTCATCACCATGATTCCTCTGGCCTGGATATTGGCCACCGGCCTCAAGACGCCGCCTGATTCAATTTCTTACCCGCCCAAGATCGTGTTCCAGCCGTCACTGGAAGGCTATTGCAACCTGTTCAATTCGAACACGCGGCAAACCAAGGAATATATCGAGGCGCTTGGTCCGCCCGCCGGCAAGTGCGACGAAGTCAGCCGCCGGCGTGACATGGTGATCGCGGGACCTTCGAACTTTGTTCCGCGCTTTGCAAATTCGATCATCATCGCCTTCGGCTCCACGTTCCTTGCGGTCGCGCTTGGCACTTTGTCAGCCTATGGGTTCTCGCGTTTCAAGGTGCCGCTGGCTGATGATCTCTTGTTCTTCATCCTCTCGACCAGAATGATGCCGCCGATTGCCGTCGCGATTCCGATTTACCTCATGTATCGCGAGCTCGGACTTTCGGACACAAAGCTTGGCATGATTCTTCTTTATACCGGGGTCAATGTGTCTCTGGCCGTGTGGCTGCTCAAGGGTTTCATTGATGAAATTCCGCGCGAGTATGAGGAAGCAGCCATGATTGACGGTTACACCCGGCTCCAGGCCTTTGTGAAAGTCATCCTGCCGCAAGCAGCCACGGGCATTGCGGCGACGGCGATCTTCTGCCTGATCTTTGCTTGGAATGAATATGCCTTTGCCGTTCTGCTGACATCCGGCACTGCGCAGACAGCACCTCCATTCATTCCGACGATCATCGGTGAAGGCGGCATGGATTGGCCGGCAGTCGGCAGCGGCACAACCTTGTTCCTCGTGCCCATCCTTGTTTTTACAATTCTGCTTCGCAAGCATTTGCTGCGCGGAATAACCTTCGGAGCCGTCCGCAAATGAACCAGCTCATTTCAAAATTCTTTCGGCTGCGCCGAGGGCCTTGGGAAAATCTGGCCACCATTATCATCGCGCTCGGCGTGTTGATGTTGCTGCAGCCAATTTCGCTGACCTTGTACACTTACTCGTTCGTCACGACGCTCGCCGGCACTGTCATGTTCATCATTGTTTCGAAGTTTCCGGAGTGAAAAATGGCTGAAATCCGGATCGAAAACCTCAACAAACAATTCGGCGCCTTTACCGCGGTCAAGAACTCCACTTTTACGATTCCAGACGGAAGCTTCTTCTGCCTTTTGGGACCATCAGGCTGTGGAAAGACGACGACACTGCGCATGATAGCCGGTCTCGAATTGCCAACGTCCGGAAGCATCTATCTTGGCGACGAGGATGTGGCGTTCAAGCGCGCATCACAGCGGGACATTGCATTCGTGTTCCAGCTTTTTGCGCTGTACCCGCACATGAACGTGCGCAAGAACATCGGATTTCCGCTCTTAAGTCAGGGAGTGGCCAAAGATGAGATCAAACAAAGGGTGGAGGAAACGGCTTCGCTTCTGCGCATTGATCATCTGCTCGACAAGTCCGTCACTGGCCTTGCCGGCGGTGATCGCCAAAGGGTCGCCCTGGGCCGCGCCATTGTGCGCCGGCCGTTGGCTTTTCTGATGGATGAGCCGCTGGGAACGCTGGATGCTGAGTTCCGCGATTTGATGTGCAAGGAACTGCGCGGACTGCATGATCGCATCAATGCCACGACCGTCTATGTAACGCATGACCAGATCGAGGCCATGTCGATGGCAGATCACATCGCCATCATGAACCATGGCACGGTCGAACAGCTTGGCACGCCGCGCGAGATTTATGATCGCCCGGCCACCATGTATGTGGCCGATTTTGTCGGGTCGCCGCCGATGAACTTCATGCGCTTTGGCGCTTCGTTGAAGAAGGGAAACCGCTCTGTTTCGCTCGGCGGAATTGACGTCAAAGTCCCTGAAATTCGTGAAGACATGCGTGAAGGGGAATTGGCGCTCGGTGCCCGCCCCGAACATATTCGCTTTAGTGACGCCGCCCAACTGCGCGGCGGCATATTGGCCAGCGAGTATATGGGCACCAATCAGATTGTTTCGGTTGAGACGCTGTTTGGCGTTGTCAAGGCGCGCGTGCCAGCTGATCGCAGTTTCAAAATTGGCGAGACCGTTGGTCTTGAACTCAACTCAGACAAGCTTTCTCTCTTCAATGCAAAATCAGGCAGCGCCGTGCAAACGCAGCTTTATGCGGAGGCTCGTCATGGCTGAAGTCACCCTTAGGGGAATAAACAAGAAATTTGGCACGGCGACGGCCGCCAAAAACATCGATCTGTCCATAGCTGACGGAGAGTTTGTCGTATTGCTCGGACCGACAGGCGCGGGCAAAACGACGACTCTGCGTTTGATTGCCGGCCTTGAAAAACCGGACTCCGGGCAAATCACCATCGGCGGGCGTAATGTGCTCGGCGATTCTCCGGCTGGGCGGGATGTGGCATTCGTCTTCCAACAATATTCGCTCTATCCGCACCTGAGCGTTTATGAAAATCTGGCCTTTCCGCTGCGCTCGCCTGCGCGCCGGATGAGCGCGGCGGCTATTGATGCCCGCGTTCAGGAAATCGCAAAGATGGTGCGCATCGGCCACAAGCTGCAGAGCAAGTCCACCATGCTGTCGGGCGGAGAGATGCAGCGCGTAGCCATTGGCCGCGCCTTGGTGCGCAAGCCCGCCATTTATCTGATGGATGAGCCGCTTTCCTCGCTGGATGCCAAGCTGCGCGCAGAAATGCGGTTGGAATTGAAACGCATCCAGAATGAACTTGGTTCGACTTTGCTCTATGTGACACATGATCAGATTGAAGCCATGACCATGGCGGATCGCATCGGCATTCTATCGGCAGGCGAGTTGGTGCAGATTGGGACGCCGCGCGAAATATACAGCAATCCAAGCAGCACCTACGTCGCCTCAAAGCTCGGGCAGCCACACATCAATCTGCTGCCAATCGGGGCGCTTGCTGCGCCGGATGCGCCTGCAGGAACCCGCACGATAGGTATCCGCACCGAGCATCTAACGATTTCGAAAAAGGGCACGGCAAATGCAATGGTGAGCAAGTTGGAGCATCTGGGAGACCAGGACCATATGCATATCCGCATCGGCGATCACAATTTGACTACGCTTGCCGATCCTTACGCATCCATCAAGACAGGCGATGCCGTCGCTGTGACACTCAACAACCCGCTTTACTTCGCCGCTGATGGCCAGCGTGTGCGCCAATAACCTGCCGTCGCCATAGGGAAAGAGCGGCGGTGAAAGACATTTCTTTGACAGGGAGTTCGAGATGAAGCACTTTTTCAACCGCAAGGAAAGCATCGTCACCGATGCCCTGGATGGCTTCCTGTTGACAAGCAAGCAAGGCACGCTCGCAAGGCTGGATACCTTTCCGGATATCAAGGTTATTTTCCGGGCTGACTGGGACAAATCAAAGGTCGCCATTGTGTCCGGCGGCGGCGCTGGCCATGAACCTTCTCATGCCGGGTTTGTCGGCAAAGGCATGCTGACTGCGGCAGTTTCCGGTGAAATTTTTGCCTCCCCAAGCGTCGATGCTGTGCTCACCGCCATCCGCCAAGTCACCGGCGAGCCTGGTTGCCTGCTCATTGTCAAGAACTATACAGGCGACCGGCTGAATTTCGGACTTGCCGCTGAAAAAGCGCGTGCTGAAGGTTTCAAGGTCGAGATGGTGATCGTCGCCGACGACATTGCGCTGCCGGATCTGCATCAGCCGCGCGGTGTGGCGGGCACGCTCTTTATTCACAAGATTGCGGGCTACCATTCTGAAAAAGGCAAGGTCCTTGCTGCTGTGGCCAAGGCAGCACGAACGGCCGCCGATGATTTGTCGTCATTCGGCATTGCGCTTTCTTCCTGCTCTATTCCGGGCCAGGATTATCAGGAACGCGTCGGCGCAAAGGAGGCTGAGCTTGGCCTCGGCATTCATGGAGAGCCAGGCGTTGAGCGCATTGTGATGCAAGAGGCCAATCAGCTGGTCTCAATCATGACCGAGCGACTGTCGAACGCGCTGTCGGCCAAGGGCGATTATGCGCTTCTCATCAACAATCTCGGGGCAGTTCCGCCTTTGGAAATGAGCTTGATTTCAAATGCCGTTTTGTCCTCTGCTTTTGCCAAGAAAGTAAAGCTGATCGTAGGGCCGGCCCCGCTGATGACGGCTCTGAACATGAACGGTTTTTCACTGTCGCTCTTGTTGCTGAATGACGCGCGGGAAAAGGCGCTGCGGGCACCTGTCGCCCCGCATGCCTGGACGCCGGTGGTTGAGCGGCACAAGATAAAGATTCATGCCGCTCCCAAGCAGCCGAAAGCCGCAAAAGCAGCTTCTGCAAGCCGCGATCCGTTGGTTGAGGAAATCTTGACAACGGCGTGCAAGCACCTTGTTTCGCTCGAACCCATCCTCAACCAGTTGGATGCGCGGGCGGGCGATGGCGACACCGGTTCCACTGTCGCCATCGGTGCAAACAGCATCCTGGCCCAGATGTCCAAACTACCGCAAAAGAACCTGGCAGCGACTTTGGCGGCCATCGGCAGTGCGCTTGGCACAAGCATGGGCGGCTCCAGCGGCGTCCTGCTCTCGATATTCTTTACTGCGGCTTCCAAAGGCATGGAGACGAAGAAGAATGCGGCCGAGGCGCTTCTTGATGGGCTCGACCGCATGACCTTTTATGGCGGGGCGAAACTTGGCGACCGCACAATGGTTGATGCGCTGGATCCGGCTCTGCGCGCACTGGCCAAAAATGGCGTCGCCCAGGCCGCAAAGGCGGCAAGGGCAGGGGCAGAAGCGACCAAGAAAATGACCAAGGCCAAGGCCGGGCGCGCTTCCTACATAGCAGCGCGGGATCTCAAGGATGTTGCTGATCCTGGTGCAGTGGCCGTCGCAGAAGCCTTTGAAGCAATTGCGGCGGCCATGAAAAAACACTGAACAAAATGGACCCTCACCAGTTCAGATCGCTGATTTCAGCCGTCGCTTCGACGATCATCGAACATGCCGATGAATTGACGGCTTTGGATCAAGCCATTGGTGACGGAGACCACGGGCTCAACATGAAGCGCGGTAGCGAAGCGGTGCTCGCTGAAGCTGACGCACTTTCTGCAAAACCGCTTCCCGAAGCTGTGAAGGGAATCGGAACGAGGCTGGTGATGACCATTGGCGGTGCATCAGGTCCGCTCTACGGCAGTCTGTTCCTTGGCCTTGCAAAAGCCGTCTCTGACTTCCCGTCGCGCGATCAGATGGTTGAGGCCTGCCGCAGCGCCGTTGAAGCGGTGGCCGCGCGCGGCAAATCTGAATCAGGGCAAAAGACCATGCTTGATGTATTGATTCCAACTCTTGAAGCCTTCGCCGCCGGCAAGTCCTTGTCTGAACTATCCGCAATTGCCAACGCCTGCGCCGAAGCAACCGTCCCGATGAAAGCCCTTCGCGGCCGGGCTTCGTTTCTGGGCGAGCGTTCGATTGGGCATATGGATCCCGGCGCGCGCTCGTCGGCGCTTTTCATCATGGCTCTGGCCAAAGAATTTGGAGACAAGCCGTGAGCGCAAACAATGTCGGCATTGTAATTGTTTCGCATTCGGCACTGGTCGCCCAAGGCGCTGCCGACATGGTGCGCCAAATGGTTGGTGATCAGGTGCCGCTCGCCTGGTGCGGCGGCAATTCGCAAGGCGGGCTCGGCACAGATGTCTCCGCCATTGTTGCTGCGATAGGCAAGGCCTGGTCCGAGGCCGGGGTCGCCATTCTGGTGGATCTGGGCGGCGCTGAAACCAACAGCGAAATGGCCGTTGAGATGATGCCGGAACGGCAGCAGGACCGCATCGTCATTTGCAATGCCCCCATTGTTGAGGGCGCGATCATGGCTGCAACCGAGGCGTCGGGCGGCGCGACCCTTGAAATGGTCAAAGCGACCGCTGAAGAATTGATGGTGGGTTAGACTGTGAAGGCTTCGATCACTGCGGCAATTGGCTCAGCACTGTTGACCAACAAGATAGGTCTGCACGCAAGGCCGTCCGTCAAGCTCACCCAGCTTGCAAAACAGTTTGCAGCGGACTTGGAGGTCGCAACAAATGAGGAGGGGCCGTGGTTCGATGCCAAGAGCCCCGTCAAAATGATGCGCCTCAAGGCATCTCTGGGTGAGACGCTCTATTTTCGCGCACAAGGCGAAGACGCGCATTTGGCGGTGACGCAGCTGATTGATTTGGTCAATCGCAAATTCGGGGAGGCGCATTAGTTGACGGAAGAGCGCATCCAAGGCCTTTCCGCCTCATCCGGCTTTGCCGTTGGGCTGACCACGCTTGTGCTTGGAGTGGAGCATGCCGCGCGCAAACAATTGCCGGCGGCAGAGGAGGAACTTGCGCTCAAGAATGCAATCGCCAACGCGCGGCAGCACATCGAGCATCTGATCCAAAGCCAGAGCGATGACGGCGCCGACATTCTTGGCTTTCAGCAGGCTTTGCTCGAAGATGACGTGCTGACCGAAAAAGTGTGGCCGTCGATTGCGTCCGGCGTTTCTGCCGAGATCGCTTGGCGTATGGCGCTGGATCACGAAATCTCTCACTACAAAGATTCAAACGACGAACATTTTGCCGCCCGCGTGGCGGATCTTTGTGACATACGTGATCGCGTTCTTGCGCATCTTTTCGGAACAGAACCCGCCGCCAATTTGGGCTCTGGAGAAATCCTTGTCGCCGACGACATTCTGCCCTCCACATTTTTGACAAGAGATTGGTCGGGCGGCGGAGCTTTGGTTCTTGGCAGCGGAAGTCCTTTCAGTCATGTTGCCATGCTCGCCCGGGCCCGCTCGATTCCGATGATTGTCGGTGTTGGCGATCGATGGAAAAACCTGGCGGGCCAGATGGTGGTCAATGGTGCCGCCGCCCATGTCACGGTAAATCCGCTTCCCGAAACCATTGCGGATGCGCAGCTCAGAGCATTAGAATCCGCCAGTCAGCGAGGCAGTGCCAAGGGCCTTGCACATGAGCCTGCCATCACGGTTGATGGCACGCACATTGCGGTGCTCATCAATGTCTCAAGCCTGGCGGACATTTCAGACTTCCAGCCGGCCTGTTGTGACGGCGTGGGGCTGGCGCGGACCGAGTTCCTTGCGGGAGGGGCTCTGCGCGATGAAGACCAGCAATATCGTCTATATGCAGAGTTGGTGCGCTGGGCGGGTGGCAAGCCGGTCACAATCCGGACCATAGATGGGGGCGGAGACAAGCCGGTAGCAGGATACACTGTAGATGGTGAAGCCAATTCCTTCCTGGGAATACGGGGCATACGCCTGTCTCTGGCGCATCCTGAAATATTCAAGATTCAGCTCCGAGCCCTGCTGCGTGCCGCCGCATTGGGGACTGTCAAGATCATGCTGCCAATGGTCACGCGGCCTGCCGACCTTCAAGCCACCCGGCGGCTGTTGGAACAGTGCCGCGGCGATTTAGCACAAAGGCACATTGCCCATGGGAACCCCCAGCTTGGCATCATGGTCGAAGTTCCGGCAGTTGCCTTGTCGCCGGAGACATTTGATGCAGATTTTTTTTCGATCGGCTCCAACGACCTCACCCAATATGCAACCGCCGCAGCCAGGGACAATTCGGCGGTGGCCACTTATGCAGATACACTGCACCCCGGTGTCATGTTCATGATTGCCCATGTCGCGCAGCATGGCCACCTGCATGGCAAGGAAGTCAGCCTGTGCGGTGACGCAGCAGCTGATCCGCTGATGATTGAAGCCTTGCTCAAGGCCGGTGTTCGTTCGCTTTCAGTTCCTGCTGGTCTCGTCGCTTCCACAAAGGCTATTATCCGCAAGGCAAGTCTTTCGACGGAAAGTCCACGACATGAATGAGCCGGTGGCCGACCCGGCCGAGTTGACGCCTCTTTTGGCCTACAAGGCGATCTTGCAGAAGGTCATCGACACCCGCCCTTCCGGCACGCGTCAGCGACTTGCCGAAGCGTTGGGCAAAAATCGCAGCTTCGTTTCGCAAATTACAAACCCTGCCTATGCCACCCCCGTTCCGGCACAGCATATTGAAACCATTTTTCAGATCTGCCATTTTTCAGCGCATGAAAAATCGGGTTTTCTGGGCGCTTATCGTGTTGCCCATCCAAGCCGCCTGGAGCTTGTGGACGGCATCAAGCCGATGCGCACACTCGTGCTGGAACTGCCGGATTTTGGTTCGCCAGCCGTCAACCGCAAAGCCGATGATGCAATCCACGCAGTCGTGCGTTTGATGACAGTGCTGCTGCTGAAACCGGAAGTGAAGCCCACAGACGGGTCACCGGAGAAACAGCCATGAAAAAATTCATGAATGCCGTTGATGATATTCTGGCAGAAAGTCTGGATGGCCTGGCCGCGCTTCATTCAGATATTTTGACAATCGACCCGTCTTACAAATTCGTATCGCGGCTTAACGTCAACAAGAACAAGGTCGCGCTCATATCGGGCGGCGGATCGGGGCATGAGCCGCTGCACACGGGCTTTGTCGGGTACGGCATGTTGGATGCAGCGTGCCCGGGGCAAGCATTCACCTCACCAACGCCGGATCAGATGTTGGAAGCCGTTCAAGCGGTTGCCGGTGAAGCTGGTACATTGTTCATCGTCAAGAATTACGAAGGCGATATGATGAACTTTGAAATGGCGACCGAAATGCTTGACGGCAAGGTCGCCAGAATAGTCACAGACGACGATGTTTCGGTTGAAACATCGACCTATTCAATCGGCCGCCGCGGTGTTGCCGGAACCATGATCGTTGAGAAGATTGTCGGCGCTGCAGCCGAAGAAGGGCGAGACCTTGCGGCGTTGAAATTGCTGGGTGACGGTGTCAATGCGCGCACGCGTTCGATGGGCGTGGCCTTCTCATCCTGCATTGTGCCAGCAGCAGGCACGCCAACCTTTACTCTGGGCGATCTTGAAATGGAGATGGGCGTCGGCATACATGGCGAGCCCGGCAGGCGAAGGGTGCCTGTGGCTTCCGCTGATGAAATTGCCGAAGAAATGATGGGCGCTATACTTGGCGAATTGGAATTCAGGAACGGGCAGCCATGCCTCCTATTGGTCAACGGTTTCGGCGGCACTCCTCTTTCGGAACTTTACATTATGGCAAATTCGGCCAGAAGAATAATGGCGGATCGCGGACTAACCATCGCGCGGGGCCTTGCCGGCTCCTACGTCACATCGCTGGAAATGGCGGGGTGCTCGCTGACGGTGACCGTCTTGAACGATGCGACAATAAAGCTTTGGGATGCGCCGGTTCACACCGCATCGTTGCGCTGGCGTACTTAATTAAGTCCGACGCAGTCGGTCAGATTTGTGGACGGTATTTCAAAAGCAGAGATTTTCACAAGATTCGGCTGCTTTCTCAAAGCGTTGTCGGATTGAAGTGATCTCGATCATCACAAACTTTGAGGCAGACCCCGGCTAGATGCCTCCCCACAACCTATCTTGGACCCGGCCCCGAATCCGGGACGTCATGACAGGTGTGGCGCTCCAACGCATCAATTCGCAGGGCTTTCATTTTTTCTTCGTCATCCCTTCTCGGATAGCCAAGTCTTAAGGTCGACTTCCGCGCGTTCCAGTGCGCCACAATTCAAAAGTTTGCGCAGCATGGCCTCCGTCACCGCCCGGGCCCGCAAGTTGAATGTGCCGTCGTCCCGGTGACGGCCGGTGACCTGATATATGTCCAACTTGCTGTAAATCTGCGTGAGCCGGTTCTGGACAGAGCGCAGTGAAAGATGGCGCCGCTGGGCAATCGACCGGTCTGTCATGCCAAGTGCAATATCCATCAAAATCTCATACTCTGCCTCGGTTAGACCGGTGTTCGGTGTCACACTGCGCTGCTGCATGCCGCGCACTTCATTGTCGATCACGCATTGGTTCTCAATGAAAATGCTGCGCAGCGCGAGTTTCAAGCGCTCATCAGCGGCCGATTTGAGAACATACCCATAGGCCGCGCCGTTTGGCACAATGCGGCTGATTCCGCGCACATAGGCCTCGTCAGAGTAATTTGACCAGAACAGGATGCGCCGGTCCGGCTTTTCACGCCATATCGTGCGGGCGGCTTCGATCCCGTTGCGCTTTGTCATTTGAAGGTCCATCACGATATGGGCAGCGCTGTGTTCGCGGGCAAGGCGTTCTGCTTCAATACCGTCGGTTGCCTCTATGACTGCAACGCACTCGGGCAGGGCCGCCCTTACCTGCTCGTTCAGATACGAGCGGTGCAGGTGATCATCTTCGACAATCAGCACTTTCATTCGAAGAAATCCTTTTGCCCATCCGGGCCTGGAGCGGTCTGCGGCGGAATTGGCATGGATTTGGGCAGGCTGATCGCAATCTGAGTGCCCGAACCTTTCGGGCCGGTATGAAAGCCAAAACGGGCCGAGATCAATTTGGCTCTTGTCTTCATGTTGTCGATGCCGCTGCCAAGGCGGGTCCGCCGCTTTGGAATTCCCCTGCCGTTGTCAGTGACGATAAGCTCCATCGATTCCGTGCCAGCCCTGAGGCAAATCATCAGTCTAGTGGCGTTTGCGTGATTAACCGCGTTGTTAATTGCTTCCTGTGCAATCCGGAACAGTGCAATGCTCACCCTCGGCTCAAGTGAGTCAAATGCACCGCCGGACAGGTCCTCCAATGCCCCTTCGATGGCAAAGCCGCTGTCGCGTATTGATCGGTCCAGATGGTTCTCTACTGCTTGGGAAAAACCGAAGAGATGCAAGACCGACGGCTTGGCCTCTTCGATGATCTGGCGAAGATCTTCCATGCAGTGATGCAGTCCGCGTGTGATTGGCTCCAGCGCGGCGCGGGCGGCCGTTTCGGTGAGCGATACGCGCTCCAGCCGCCTGGTGAGGCGGGTGAGGTCGGCCAGAGTCTGGTCGTGCAGGTCCATGCCGATGCGCTGCCGCTCGCCTTCCAGAGCTTCGGTAAGCTTCAGCGCGCCAAGACGCAGTCCTTCCTCTCGTGCGCGTGCCTCCGTCTCGATAATGGCCGATTGTTGCGCCCGTTCGGAGGCGCGCAATGCAAAGAAATAGGGCGAGAGCATATCTGCAATGAAGCGTGCGCTCTCCAGATCGGCCTGAGTGTAGCCGTTTGGCGTCAGCAGCGAACAAGAGAAGGCGCCGATGATTTCTCCATGCACCATCATCGGCACATGGATGCGGCTGCACAGGGAATGGTCAAGGATCGGCTCCCGAAATGCGCCCTTGAAAGCAAAGCGCGAGTCGGTGACGGCATCATCGGTCAATATGTGATCGACCTCTCCCAATAACAGGCTGCGGATTGGGCTGTTGGCGATTGGGGCGAGTAGCTTACTCCATGCAGTTTCGATGCCCGCCTCATATGCTGTGTGAAACTTGCCGTCGAGACGGACGATGCAGACGTCCATATGATCGTGAGGCAGCACTTTCGACACCTCGGCTGCCACGGAGCGGATAGCCGACAGGAAATCCAGCTGTCCCGCCAACAGGCGCGAAATGCTGAAGAAGGTGTTCAACTGGGCTGCCGGGGCGATTTGTAACATTTCGGATCCTTTTCCGCCGCCAATTTATGCCAGACTGGCGGGTCCAAACAAACAGGGCGGTCTGCACCCCATGTGCGGAAACCCGCAATCGTGCTGCGTTAACCCGCATCCGCTTTGCCTTTCTGAACCTATACACGTCTCTCGTTCTATTCCATCCTGACTGCACTGAAGGGAGGAGCCTTCAGCCGAAAAACAAGATTGCACCAGAGCCGACAGGTCTGGCGCGGCGTGGAGTGCCAGCTTGGCTGGTCATCAGGGAGAGAAACATGAATACCAAATGCATGCTGCTGATTTCGGCCGCCGTTCTGGGAATCTCGATGCCAGCGATGGCGGACACGTCAGCCAAGAAAATTGCGCTGTCGAACAATTATGCCGGAAATTCATGGCGTCAGGCCATGTTGACCAGTTGGGAAAAAATCACGGGAGAGGCCGTCAAGGCAGGCGTCGTTGCTGCCGCCGACCCCTTCACCACTGCTGAAAATCAGGCAACTGAACAAGCCGCGCAAATCCAGAACATGATTTTGCAGGGCTACAATGCGATCGTTGTAAATGCTGCATCACCCACGGCACTGAACGGAGCGATCAAAGAGGCCTGCGATGCCGGCATTATCGTCGTATCGTTCGATGGCATTGTGGACGAACCCTGCGCCTGGCGCATTGCCGTTGACTTCAAGGCCATGGGCAAAAGCGAAGTCGAATACCTTGCCAAGGCCATGCCAAAGGGCGGCAACCTCCTCGAAATCCGCGGTTTGGCAGGCGTTTTTGTGGATGACGCCATTTCTGCCGGTATTGCCGAAGGTGTCGCCGCCAACCCGCAGTTCAAGCTCGTCGGCTCGGTGCACGGTGACTGGGCCCAGGACGTGGCGCAAAAGGCGGTCGCTGGCATTCTGCCGAGCCTTCCGGAAGTTGCCGCCGTAGTCACCCAAGGCGGTGACGGCTATGGCGCGGCACAGGCTTTCGCCGCTGCGGGCCGCCCGACCCCCACGATCATCATGGGCAACCGTGAGGATGAGTTGAAGTGGTGGAAAGAACAGAAGGATGCCAACGGCTACACCACCATGTCGGTTTCGATTGCCCCCGGTGTTTCGACGCTGGCTTTCTGGGTCGCCCAACAGATCCTTGACGGCAAGCAAGTGCCGAAGGATCTGACGGTGCCATTCCTGCGCATTGATCAGGATAATCTTGAAGCCAATCTTGCAAGTACGCAAAAGGGCGGCGTGGCGAATGTCGAGTATAGCCAGGCAGACGCCATCAAGGTGATCGAAGGGTCCAAATGAACTCCTAACGCGCCAGCGCGTCTGGCGTATGACGGCAAAGAACTTGCCGGGCAGAATTGCCCGGCAGGTTTCTGTTTTAATTGGACCTTCCCAATGAATGCTACGCTGCAGCACCCGGTGCTGGAAGTTGATAATATTGCCATACGTTTTGGCGAAGTGAAGGCTCTGGATGGAGTCTCACTGAGCATAAACCCGGGCGAATGCATTGGCCTTGTCGGCCATAATGGCGCGGGCAAATCCACAATCGTCAGCGTGATCAACGGCGGCCTCGCTCCCCATCGCGGCACGATATCCGCAGATGGTCAGCCGTTGCTTTCCTATGGCATCAGCGTCGCCCGTAGCCGCGGCGTACGCTGCGTGTTTCAGGAACTGTCGCTTTGTCCGAACCTGAGCATAATTGAAAACACCCGCATTGTGCACCGCAGTCTTGGCGGGTTCGGCTGGCGCACCAAAGCGGCTGCGATAATCGCCAAAAGCCTAGATGCGATCTTTCCCGGCCACGGTATCGATGTTTCGGCGCCGGTCGGCGGCCTGTCAATCGCCGAGCGCCAAATGGTCGAAATCGCCATGGCGTTCTCTGACGCGGGCACGCCACCGCGCCTTGTCATTCTGGATGAGCCAACATCTTCGCTGGACGCAGGTTTGGCGGCGCAGCTTCTCAACCATGTCGGCCAATTTGTCTCGGCGGGCGGCGCGGTCTTGTTGATCTCGCACATTTTGCACGAAGTTTTGACGACTGCCAGCCGCATCGTCGTGATGAAAGACGGCCAAATCAGTTCTGAAAGGCCGGCAACAGAATTCACCCACGCCACTCTGGTCGAGGCGATGGGCAGCGTGGCCAGCGCCATTGAAGTGCGCCAGCAATCTGCCAAAACCGCCGAAACAGCTCTCTCCCTGACTTTGCCGCGCGGCATCCCATTCGCGGCGCGGCGCGGAGAGGTCGTTGGCCTTGCCGGACTTGGCGGCCATGGCCAGACTGACATGCTGCTGGCCCTTTTTGAGCATCATAGCCCCAATTGGTGGCCCCGGCGAGACCCGGAAGTGGCCTTTGTGGCCGGTGACCGCCGTGAAAACGGCATTCTCGAATTGTGGAGCATTCTCAAGAACATGACCATCGCCGCCTTGCCGGACCTTTCGCCACGCGGTTTTGTGCAAGACGGCGAAGAAACCAAGCGCGGCGCGGATTGGAAAGGCCGGATCGGGATTCGCACACCTGACATGGAAAACCGTATCCTTTCGCTGTCAGGCGGCAATCAGCAAAAGGTCCTGTTCGCCCGGGCGCTTTCAACCCGCGCGCCTGTGGTTCTGATGGACGACCCGATGCGCGGCGTCGATGTCGGCACAAAGCAAGAGGTTTACCGCATCATCCGCGCCGAAGCTGACGCAGGCCGCACTTTTGTCTGGTATTCGACCGAAATGGAGGAAATGAGCCTCTGCGACCGCGTCTATGTTTTCCGCGAAGGCGCGATTGTCGAGGAACTCGCAGGCGATGCGATTTCCGAAAAAGCCATACTTGCGGCCTCGTTCAAGGGAGTCGCATAATGAAGCTATCCTCTGAAAATTTGCGGTTGCTGGTGCCGATCCTGTCACTGTTGCTTTTGCTGGCTGGAGTATTTTATTTGCAGCCCCGCGCCATGAGTTACATGGGGCTTAATCTTCTGTTCAATCTTGCGGTGCCGATTGCGCTGGCGACAATCGCGCAGATGCTGATCATGTCCGTCAACGATCTTGACCTGTCCATGGGCACTTTCGTCAGCTTCGTCGCCTGCGTGACCGCGACCTATTTGCACGACGCACCCGCACTTGGCGCGCTGATCTTGTTGGCTGCAATCGCGGTCTATGCCGTGATGGGCGTGGTGATCCATCTGCGCAACCTGCCATCGATTGTCGTCACATTGGGAATGAGCTTCATCTGGTCCGGCTTGGCAGTTCTGCTGCTGCCAGCGCCGGGCGGCACGGCACCGGTTTGGATCCGCAGCCTGATGATATCCAAGCCGCCGTTGGTGCCGATGGCGATCATTGCCTCAGCCATAATTGCGGTGGTGGCGAATGTGATTGTCATGCGGTCGTCTTTTGGCGTGCTGATCAGGGGCGTGGGTGGAAACCAGCGTTCGGTCGAGCGGGCAGGCTGGTCGATCATCGCCGCGCGTGGCGGCGCCTACGCGCTGGCGGCCTGTTTTGCGGTGGCAGCTGGGATCGCGCTGGTCGGGCTTGCGACGTCGGCTGATGCCAATATCGCGTTGCGTTACACTTTGTTGTCCATCGCCGGCGTGATTTTGGGCGGCGGGGAGTTCACGGGCGGCCGTGTCTCTCCGATCGGCGCGGTGATCGGCGCTTTGACACTGACATTGGCGGGATCGTTCCTTTCCTTCCTGAGGATCTCGCCCGATTGGCAAATCGGTGCGCAGGGCGTGATCCTCATTCTCGTTCTTGCACTCAGACTGGTCTTTAGCGGCCGAACGGCAAAAACCGGGCGGAGCGCAAAAGCATGAGGGCCATTTTTGCAAAACCGTGGATCTGGTCATTTCTGGCGGCATTGGGCGTTTGGGCGGCAACGGTTGCCGTGACTGCGGGATCCAGCATGCAAGGCTTGTCACAAGCCGCGCTGACCTTCGCTGCATTTTCTGTGATGGTCGGCATAGGGCAGATGTTCGTCATCACACTGGGGCCGGGCAATATTGACCTTTCGGTGCCTGCCACCATGACCCTTGCGGGAACCATAGCCTTGAAGCTGATGGATTCAAACGACGGCATGATCCTGCAAGGTCTGGCTGTTACATTGTTGATCGGGGTAGCGGTGGGGGTCGCCAATTACACCTTGATCAAGCTGCTGCGCATACCGCCGATCATTGCAACACTTTCGATGAGCTTTCTCGTCCAGTCTACGGCCATCTGGACCAATCGGGGCCTGCGTATCAAGCCGCCGGCATTTCTGGCCGAGTTTTCGATAGCCTCGACCCTTGGCATCCCCAATGTTGCGCTGATCGCATTCACTTTGTCGGCGCTTGCCTGGGTGCTGCTGCATCGCACTGTCTATGGCCGCTGGATTGCCGCAATCGGGCAAAGTCTGCCCGCCGCGCGGATGGCCGGGATCCCAGTCGATGGGACGCGGTTTGTCACCTACATTTTCTGTGCGGTCATGGCCGCCCTTTGCGGCACGCTCCTCTCCTGCTTTTCGGGTGGAGCAGCGCTCAACATGGGGACGGAATATCTTCTGATATCCATCGCCGTCGTTGTGATCGGCGGGACGGCGGTGGCAGGCGGCGACAGCAATGTGCCCGGCATATGGGGCGCGTCTTTGTTCATGTTTCTGGTAGTGTCGATGCTCAACACCTACGGCTTCGGCGCCGGGGTGCGCCTCATCATGACCGGCCTAATCATCATCAGCGTCATTCTGGTCGCCAGCGGCCGCCAGAGCGGAGCGCGCTAACGGAGGCAAGTATGGCTGATGCGCAGTACCAGATCGACGATCAGCGCTTTGTTCATTTGATTGTGGGCTCGTCGCGGCTTAACAGGCTTTACACCGGCTGCCGCTGGGCCGAGGGTCCGGTCTGGTTCAATGACCTTGGCTGTCTGTTGTGGAGCGATATCCCGAACCAGCGCATCTTGCGCTGGTCAGACAAGCCGCTTGCGGGAGAGAGCGTCTCGGTTTTCCGCAGCCCCTCCAATTTTGCCAACGGGCATACGCGTGACGCATCCGGGAGACTGGTTTCCTGCGAGCATGGCTCGCGCCAAGTCACACGGACAGAAATTGACGGTTCGGTCACCGTTCTGGCGGCCAGCTTCAATGGCAAGCGCCTGAATTCCCCCAACGATGTGATCGTGCATAGCGACGGCAGCGTTTGGTTCACCGATCCGACTTACGGGATCATGTCCGATTATGAGGGCTGCCGTGCAGTGCCGGAACAGCCGGTGCGCGGAGTTTACCGGATTGACCCTTCCGGTTTGGTATCGCTGGTGGCAGATGACTTTGCCCAACCCAACGGATTGGTCTTCTCACCGGATGAAACCAAGCTGTACATTGCCGACAGTGCCTTCAGCCATGATCCAACTGCCCCGCGCCATATCCGGGTCTTTGACTTGAATGGGGCGAAGCTGAGCAGCGGACGTGTCTTTGCCCATATAGACGCAGGCCTGCCCGATGGCATCCGCATCGATTTGGACGGCAACCTGTGGTCCTCCGCCGCCGACGGCGTGCATTGCTTTGCACCGGACGGCACGCGTTTAGGCAAGATTTTTGTGCCAGAGACAGTGGCGAACCTGACTTTCGGCGGGCCTCGCCGCAACCGCCTCTTCATTGCCGCCACGTCCTCGTTATATGAAATTTATGTGGCTGCAACCGGTGCGCAAAAGCCCTGAAACGACATGGCTCCGGCAAGGCGTCGAAACGACTGGCGATGTCAAGTTAACGGAAGCTCATTCGTCTAGGTGGCACCGGCTCCGAAGTCATGCAGCGCATCGCCGTGCCAATAATCGGCGGTATGATTTCGTCGACGATATTGACGCTGGTGGTTATTCCGGCGGTCTACGGGTTGGTGAAGGGCGTAGGGTTACAGCCCGTGATTGGGTTTCAGCAAAAAACGCTTTGGTAGCAGGTTGAGAGATGTTGTCAGGTAAACTCTGGCGAGGCGCAGTGACGGATCGTTGTGCGAATTTCAGGCGGCAGCGTTCACGACTGTCTATTCGGCCACTGCCCGCAGCCGATGTGTTTGGATGCTGAGTGCGGAGCGTTTTAAGCGGGGCGATACGAAGAGATTTCTGAGTGCGGAGAAGATGGGGACGAAACGCTACAAGGCTGCCATTGATCGAAAGCGCTGCATCATTCGTTCCCGTTTTCGAAGCGGACGTGCGAGTTCTCAGCCCGGTTGTTCAATCCCTTGTGGGAATGATGCTCGACATAGGGCATAACCAGCTTTCTCGCAGCCGCGTAGGATCGCAGTTTGCCGGTGATGATCCTTTTGGGCGGCATACCTTGTTTCTGCAGCAGCCGGGTCAAAAGACGCTTTGCGGCTTTGCTATTGCGGCGCGATTGAACGATCTCGTGAAGAACATAGCCATCCTGATCAACCGCGCGCCACAGCCAGTGTTTTTTGCCAACGACGCTGACGACCACTTCATCCAGATGCCCGATATCGTTCCGGCCGGGCTGCTTGCGGCGCAATCGACGGGCATAGTCAGGACCAAACTTCTTGCCCCAGTGCCGGATGGCTTCGTATAAAACCACGATCCCGCGCTCAAGCAGCAGTTCCTCGACCAGACGAAAGCTCAGCGGATAGCGAAAGTACAGCCAGACCGCATGGGCAATAACCTGCGGCGGGAAACGATGGCGCTTGTCACTGACGGGCTGGTTTATGCCCAAGCAACTACGCCAGACCCTCTTCAGCAAAAGTTACCGTGATGTAGTGGATGGCGCCCTCGCGCGGCATCAAGTGTGCCAGAATAGGTTTGTTGCAAAACCTTTGAGAGGAGCCATCCACCATGAATGAGATTACGATAATCGGCCTTGATATAGCAAAGAATGTTTTCCAGCTGCACTGCGTGGACGCAGGTGGGCACATTGTGCTGGCCAAGGCGTTGCGGCGTGGGCAATTGTTGCCGTTCTTTTCCAGGCTTTCGCCTTGCCTGATTGGTATGGAAGCCTGCGCGACTGCTCATCACTGGGCACGCACACTGATGTCTTTTGGTCATGATGTGCGCCTTATTGCACCGGCTTATGTCAAACCGTTTGTCAAACGGCAGAAGAACGATGCTGCGGATGCGGCCGCGATCTGCGAAGCTGTCACACGGCCATCAATGCGGTTTGTGCCGGTCAAAAGTGAAGAGCAGCAAGCAGCGTTGATGCTGCACAGCGCCCGTGAACTTTTGATGTCACAGCGAACGGCGCTGATCAATGCACTGCGCGGTCACTTCGCCGAATTGGGCATTGTCGCGCCACTGGGCGCTCGCAATGTCCGGCAGTTGACCGCTCTGCTTGAGGAGGAGCATGGCGGTCCTGAAACCGTTCGCATCGCATTGTCGCCTTTGGCGACAGCATTGATCGGGATTGAGGTACAGATTGCTAAACTCGACAAGGCGATTCTTGCCACCCATCGCAAAGACAATGTCAGTGTCCGGCTAGCCACTATTCCCGGTATTGGCCCGATCATCGCCTCTTGTCTCTCGGCAAGCGTTCCAGATGCAAAATTGTTTGAAGGCGGGCGTGAGTTTGCAGCCTGGCTGGGTCTTGTCCCCAGACAGTATTCAACCGGCGGCAGACCGCGACTTGGCTCCATTTCCAAAATGGGTAACCGGCATTTGCGCAAGCTGCTTGTCGTGGGAGCTCATGCAGCGCTTTACAGCATGAAGAATGGCAAGACCCGATCCCCATTGGCTGAATGGGCGCGTTCGCTACTATCAAAGAAGCCCTTCAAACTTGTGGCCGTCGCTCTTGCCAACAAGCTGGCCCGTATTGCATGGGCGCTCATGGCAAGGGACAGGAACTATCAACCGGATTTCATCCCCTGCAATGGCGTTGCAGTGCTCGCATAGATGCAATCGGATTCACAAGTATTGCCTTTGAAGGCACAACAGTTGGCGGAGTGACTATGGTGTGATGTGACAGCATAGCGGAATGGACCGCACGAACCGGATAACCCGTGGTGTTGTCTTGCGCCACAAGAGCGCGATACCGTGATAGGGACCGGAGCCAGCGGAAAACATCAGGGCCAGCGGTCAATATGTACCGCGCGCAAAGGCCGCAGACATGACTGCACCCGACCCGCCAAGCTCAAACGTCACCCAGATTCATCTTGCCAAGTGGGCGCCATCCAGACATGACAA
>JANNRN010000267.1:0-7190 GCA_031401375.1 Phyllobacteriaceae bacterium
TGGGTTGACCCGTGGATTGATCCGGCGGGGCGAGGGAATCATAGCGGCCAGGCCCGCCGATCTGCGCGTTTCGGTGATCGGGGTCGGCTCCAATCTGCTGGTGCGCGACGGCGGGATTCCGGGCGTCGTCGTCCGGCTTTCCGCTAAGGGTTTCGGCGAAGCCGAACAGATTTCGGAAACAAGGATCAAGGCGGGTGCAGCCATTCCCGACAAGCGCGTCGCGGCGCTTGCGCTGGAAGGCGGCATTGGCGGGTTTCATTTCTACCACGGCATTCCCGGCGGCATTGGCGGGGCGCTTAGGATGAATGCCGGAGCCAATGGCGTCGAGACGCGCGAGCGGGTGGTGGAAGTGCGGGCCATCGACCGCAAGGGCGATCTGCACGTGATGACCAATGCCGACATGGGCTACGCCTACCGCCATTCCGGCGCGGCGAAGGATTTGATTTTTACCGGCGCAACTTTCGAAGGCTACCCTGCGGACAAGGACGAAATCCGCGCGAAGATGGACGAGGTGCAGAACCACCGCGAGACCGTGCAGCCGATCAAGGAAAAGACCGGCGGCTCGACCTTCAAAAACCCGCCCGGCCATTCGGCCTGGAAGCTGATCGACGAGGCCGGCTGCCGGGGGCTGATGGTGGGCGGCGCGCAGATGTCGCCGATGCACTGCAATTTCATGATCAACACCGGCACGGCGCACGGCTATGACCTTGAATATCTCGGCGAAACCGTGCGCGCCCGCGTACTCGAGAAATCCGGCATCCGGCTTGAATGGGAGATCAAGCGGCTTGGCCTGTTCCGGCCGGGCAAGGAAGTGCAGGAGTTCTTGGGGCAGATGTTGTAGGGGCGCTGTCGTGGTTTGGAGCGGTTGGAGCTGTAGTGTAACATGTTAGTAATTGATAATTCGGGCAACATTTTTCTGGATGGAAAGTTGATTGGCCATCATAGGCATGAAAACGGTGAATAAACCCTCTCACTCACTTTGACATTCAATAAACCAGTTGGCGAGTGGATAGGAACCCTAACCGAAATCGCTAAAATTCTACGCAATATTGATGCGCCCAAACCGTTAGTAGTTCTGGAATATGATTATTCCGACGACGATTTAGATAAAATGACTGACGTCTCAAAATTACTTATTGAGTTTACTGTAAAGTTAAGAAATATGAAGTGGATTTTTCACAAAACCGACGCGGATAGTTGGCCGTCACCCTTTCACGGGCACGACTATGAAAGAAACTTAAAAATAGATGCGATCACGGGAAAATTATATGATGTTTCTACAAGAAAAATCATAGGAAAACTAAAGAAAAATAAGTTGGCAGATTTACAGTCAAAGTTAAAAAAGAGTCCAGATTTGGAGCATCTTTGCCCTTTAATTAAGCCCTAATTTTTCTCCAACCCAATTTCGCTGAAATTCGTGATCGCCACTGAGGTCTCCGGAAACCGCGCGGTTATCTCCAATTTTCCACCCAACGCCTCGACATAGCGCCGAAGGTTGCTTACGTACATATCGGCGCGGCGTTCCAGCTTGGCCACGGCTGGCTGGCCCACATGCAGTTCGCGCGCAAGCTCTTCTTGAGACATTGCCCGTGCGTGGCGCAGTTCGTGTAGCGCCATTTCCGTCAACATGGCGTGTGTTGCCTCAATGTTTTTTGCGCGCCGTTCGGGTGACATGTCCTTACGGAGTTCATTGAATGAGCGATGGCCGGTCATGGGATTAATCCTTCTTTTTTTATCTCAATCAAATAGGCGTCGTATAGTTTGTCTGCGACGGGAATCGTGATGTCATAGAAACGATCATCGCCCGCCTTATTGCCGCCTATCAGCAAGATTGCTGTGCGGCGCGGATCAAAGGCGTAGAATATCCGGTAGGGATCACCGCCGCTTTGAACTCTAAGTTCCCGCATATGTTCATGGCGCGACCCGGATATTCCCGATGAATGCGGAAAGCCAAGCTGTGGTCCCTTGGCTTCAAGCAGTCCAACGCTTCGATCAATGTCGTCTTGTATGGCTTCGACCATCGTCGAAAACCAATCGCCGAACTCATCGGTACATTCCACCATCCACGTCACCAGGGCACTATATATTCCATTTGAGAAATAATTCAAGATATTCCTTTGATGGAATGTGCGAATCGGACTCAATTCATTGAGGTGTTAACATGTTGACATTCCGAGCCCTGCGCCCTTGATATCCCGCATGAGGAGCCCACCCATGGCCAAGCCTGCCCGTACCACGATTGACGAAGCCGAAGTCGAGCGCTTTTCGCGCATGGCGGCGGAATGGTGGAGCCCGACGGGCAAGTTCAAGCCGTTGCACAAGTTCAATCCGGTTCGGCTTACGTACATTCGCGAGCATGTGCTGGCGACGTTCAAATGTGATCCAAAATCGGTGAAGCCATTCAAGGGGTTGAGGTTTCTGGACATTGGCTGCGGCGGAGGGCTTTTGTCGGAGCCGATGGCGCGGCTGGGGGCGGAGGTGGTGGGCGCGGATCCGTCGCCGGTGAATATCGAAGTGGCGCGGCTGCATGCGGCGGAGGGCGGGCTTTTGATCGACTACCGGGCGGTGACGGCAGAGGCTTTGGCGGAAGCGGGCGAACAGTTTGACGTGATCCTCAACATGGAAGTGGTCGAACATGTCGCCGATGTCGAGCTTTTCATCGAGGCTTGCGGCAAAATGGTCAAACCGGGCGGGCTCATGTTCGTCGCAACGATCAACCGGACGCTGAAGGCGCTCGGCCTTGCCATAATCGGCGCGGAATATGTGCTGCGCTGGCTGCCGCGCGGCACGCATCAATATGAGAAACTGGTGCGCCCGCAGGAGCTTGAGGCGGCGCTGGTGGAGGCCGGGATGACCGTGACTGAAACAACCGGCGTGTTCTACAATCCGCTGACGGACAGCTGGAACAAATCGCGGGATACGGATGTGAATTACATGGTGCTGGCGGTGAAACAGAGAGAGTGAACGGGTTTTCTCTGGCAAATCTGCTCTTCGGCGGTGCACCCCCCTCTGTCCTGCCGGACATCTCCCCCCAAGGGGGAGATTTTCAAGCGGCGGCGTCTCGCTTTTCTTACAAACGCTGTAAGAAAAAATGAGCGGGTGACGCTTGCAATCTCCCCCCTTGAGGGGGAGATGGCTGGCAAGCCAGAGAGGGGTGCAGCGGTGAAGGAACTGCGCCGCGCCTGGAAGCCAGCTATTTGCTCTGCGCCTTGGTGGTAAGCACCACGCCAATGACAATCACAGCCGCGCCCAGCCAAGTCAGCAACTGGTAGCGCTCGCCGAGCAGCATTGTTCCTGACAAAAGCCCTACGCCCGCGCCGACATAGCCGATCTGGCTCAGATAGACCGGCCCGCCGACAGCTTGCAGGCGGAAATAGACGGCGAACATGGCGGCGGAGGCGGCGATTTGGGCGAGCGTGATGAACGGCACGTTGGCGAGAGCGGCAAATGACGCTTCGGCCTGAAACAGCATCGCCGCCATCAGCATGAGCGCGGAAGCGAAATGGCTGCCGACGGCAAGCTCGACCGGGTCCGCGACTTCCGGCCAATCATAGGTGCGGTAGATGTTTCCCGCCGCCAGACACACAGGGATCGCAAGCGCCAGCGCCACCCAGACAGGCGCTGCCGGCTGGCCCATTTCGCCCCGGGTCGCAGCGACCATGAGCGCGCCGGTGAAGCCGACCATGATGCCCAAAATTCCCAGCGCGTTTGGGCGGCGGATGCCGAGCGTGATTGAGAGCAGCAGCGTGATGCCGGGCGACAGCGTGTACATGATGCCGGTGTAGCCTGCGCCAAGATGCGGCATGACGGTGAATATCAGGAAATTCGGGATCGCGTACGAGATTGCGGCGGTAATGAAGAAGTAGCGCAGCTTGCGCGCGGTCAAATTGAATGTGTGGCCGCGCAGCAGGAGAATTCCAAACAGGATGAAAGCAGCGCCGAACGAGAAGACGAATGTCCAAAGCAGGGCCGGCACGCCGCTTTGAAGGGCGATCTTGCCGAAAGGCAGGGTGAGGCCGAGCAGGGCGCCGGTGACGAGCAGAAGGCCGAGGGCGGAATCCCAAAGGGACTTCATTTGGGGTCACTGCGAGGCAGCGTGAAGCAAACCGCGGCGCGCTTCAAAAGTGTCGAAAAAATGCCTTGCACTTTCGGTGCTGCCCCTCATCCGGCCCTGCGGGCCACCTTCTCCCCGTGAGAACGGAGAGAAGGGAAGTGATCGCCAGCGCCGACTTTTCTCTTCTGCCCGTTCTCACGGGGAGAAGGTGCCCGAAGGGCGGATGAGGGGCAGCACTGAGGGTGAAAACCATTTGCCGTTCCAGGCGGCAACGACATCAGTTATGGTCTTCCGGAAAAGTCGGCAGCGGCATGAAGTCGATGCCGTCCTCAATCAGGGAGCGGGCTTCCTCAGCGGTGGCTTCGCCATAAATGCCGCGCGGATCGGTCTCTCCGTCGTGGATTTTTCTGGCTTCCTCGGCGAATTTATCGCCGACATAATCTGCGCGTTCCTTGAGCTTTTGGGTCATTGTGCGCACTTCATTCATCATGCGGCGCTGTTCTTCGCCCATGGCAAGCGTGATCTTTTCCCTCTGGCGGCCGGTGGAAACGGCAGGCGCCATCAGTGCTTTGCCGACGGATTGGGTTTCACAGACCGGACAGGAGACCAATTTGTGCTTTTGCTGCTTGTCAAAATCCGCATTGTCGCGGAACCAGCCTTCAAACTCATGTGCTTCAGAACAAACGAGGGCAAAACGGATCATGCGGCGCGCCCTCCTTTTGTTGAGCTGGCAAAGACGACTGATGTCGAGAATGCGCGTGCATTGTTGAGATTTGGTATCTTTTTGCGGGCAACAGCGACTTCGGACAGGTCAATCTGCGCATGGATGACTTGCGGGCCGTCCGTCACTGCTTCTGCCAAAATCTTGCCCCAGGGATCAACAATCATCGAATGGCCAAACGTCTCGCGACCATCCTCATGGAGACCTGCCTGTGCAGCGGACACGAGAAACGCGCCGTTTTCGATGGCGCGGGCGCGCAAGAGGACGTGCCAATGCGCTTGACCGGTTTGCCTGGTGAAAGCAGCGGGTGCGGTGAGGATTTCTGCACCCTCAAGTGCCTCAGCGCGAAACAATTGCGGAAAACGCAAATCGTAGCAGACGGCAAAACCAAGTTTGCCAAACGGCAACTCCGCGACGACGGCGCGTTCTCCCGGCGCATAGGTCGAGGATTCCCGCCAGCTTTCGCCTTTGTCGAGATCGACGTCGAACATGTGGATTTTGTCGTAAGTGGCGACAAGATCGCCGTTTGGCGCAAACAGAAACGCGCGGTTGGCAACTTTGCCGTCTGGCAGCAGAATTGCGGTTGAGCCAACATGAAGATGAATGGACAGCGACATCGCCAGCTCGCGGGCGGCTGCCACGACCGGATCGGATTGTTCGGGCTTCAACCGGGCGAAAAGCGCGGCGTGATCGCGTTCGATCATGCCGGTCATCTCCGGCGTTTGCACATAGGCCGCGCCTGTTGCCGCAGCTTCGCGAACAAGCGCGCGCATCGCCGCAATATTGGCCGCGGGCTCTTTGCCGGAGCACATCTGAACAGCGGCTACTTTCACACTTGTCATTTGTCCAGCTTTCCTGTGGCGAGCAAGGCGTCGAGCCGCCCTTCCTCATCCATCTCATAAAGATCGTCACATCCGCCGACATGCTGAGCGCCGACAAATATCTGCGGAAACGTCGAACGCCCGGATTTCTCAATCATTTCGCGCCTGAGGTCCGGCGAATATCCCGCGTTGATCTCCTTGAACGCAACTCTCTTGCCATCGAGCAGGCTCTTGGCGCGCATGCAATACCCACAGCCGTCGCGGGTGTAAATTGTGACCGGTGCCATTCCACTCTCCTGAGGCTTTCATATAGGCTCAAGTTCGGTCGCCGGAAAGTCCCCGGGAATGACGCGCGCAAATGTCAGTACATCAACATGCGCGGCGCCCGCACGCTTCAGCGCCTTGGTGGCGGCAATGACGGTAGCGCCGGTGGTATAGACATCGTCAACGAGAACAATGCTTTTGCCTGTCACTTTGATCCGCGCTGAATCCGGAACCTTGAAGGCGCCTTGAACATTTGCCTGGCGCGCGCCGGCACTGAGGCCCACTTGTTGCATGGTGCGCTTCATCCGAATGAGGATATCCGGGTCGAATGGTTTGCGTGCCTGGCGGGCAAGATGGCGCGCAAGTTCCGCCGACTGGTTGTAGCGCCGCATCAGGAAACGGCGGGGATGCAAGGGCACCGGGATAATGGCATCAGCGCCGGTGATCAGATCGCGGCCGGCGCGCAGCATCCATGCCGCCATCCACCGGGCAAGTTCGGGCTGGTCGTGGTACTTCATCGACTGAACCATGCGGCGCGGGACGCCCGAAAAGCCGACCGCAGCGCGCGCCCTTCGAAACGGGGGCGGATTGGCGATGGCGTCGGCAGATAGAAAGCCCTCGCCAAGATCATGCTGAAATGGCGTGCCAAGCACTTCGCAATAGGGACGCTCGATGAAGCGGATCTTTGACCAGCAGGTTCCGCAAAGCGCGCCCGGCTCCGTGACCAGTTGAAGGCAGCCGAAGCAATGCGGGGGAAACAGCGCGTCGCGCAGCGCCTTTCCCACATGTTTGCCTGAGTGATCTAGAAACCCCATGTCGCGTTCCGGTGGCGATGATGACGCATTGGTCCTATATGATCATGTCGACTAACCGAAATCCATCACCGAAAGCCAAGTGTGAGAGCCCACGACATTATTGATCGAGACTTGGCGCGCCAGTTTCTTGCACGGGCAAAGGCGCGCGCACAGGGAGGCGAGGATTTCCTTTTGCAACACGCGCTTGCCGATGTCGCCGAGCGGCTGTCGACCGTCGGCCGGGCCTTTCAGAGCGCGGCCGTGATTACGCCGGTTGCAATCGAGAACGTTGGCTTGTTGAAGGTGTCGGGCAAGATCGGCGCTCTGCAAATGTTGGCAACTGAAAACGATCCGGACGCAGAGCTTTTGCTTGAACCGGAGAGTTGCGACCTCATCATCAGCCTTTTGACTTTGCACGCCCTGAATGACGTTCCGGGCGCTCTGGTGCAGATGCGGCGCTGTCTTCGGCCGGACGGACTGATGCTTGCCGTATTCCCGGGCGGCGATACTTTGAAGGAACTGCGCCTTGCATTGTC
>JANNRN010000268.1:0-19372 GCA_031401375.1 Phyllobacteriaceae bacterium
TTCGCCCTTGTCAGCTGCCGATCCAGGCGGCACGGTCTTCGGGAACTGATAGGCACGCTGCCAGTTTTCCAGGGTGAATCTATTGGGCCGGGGCCGGTTCAAAAGCAGCTGGCCATTCTCATGCTGAACGGCGACCAGCTTGCCATCTTCAGAAATGATGACATCGGGCGTGACGCGGAATGCAAGCAGAAGAAGACCAATGACGGCGACCGGCAGCGCCAGCAACCGCAACCTCGAAACCATGAGGCAGAAAATCAGCAGTGCAATGGTCAAAAGCACCAGCGACGCGACGGGCATTGCCCCGGTGGCGCCAGAAGACGAAATCGCGGCAAAGTATTGGGCAACCCAAAGCATGACGTCAACGCCCCTGCCCATCAGATAGAGCGGCAAACCCTCAAGTCCGAATGGCATCAACAACGTTGAAAGAAGCGCCATGGGCATGACCACAAGCGAAACCGCCGGCATTGCCGCCAGGTTGGCGAGAAGCCCGGCCGGTGCGATCCGGTTAAAATGATAAGCCGAATAGATCGCCGTCGCCGTTCCCGCGATCAGCGAAGTTGCGGCCAATCCAAGGACAAACAGCAGGAAATACCGCCAAAGCCGGCGAAAAAGGCCCCGCTCGCTCCCCGCCGGCTGATATTCTGGCTGATGCCGTTGCGCGTACAACTGATACCCTGCGATCAGGGCGGCGGTGGCCGCAAATGACATCTGAAAACTTGGTCCGATGATTTCGTGCGGCCAGATCACAAGGATGATGATTGCCGCGATGACCAGATTGCGCATCGAGAGGGCCTGCCGGTCAAACAGCACAGCCGTCAACATGACCGCGAGCATGATAAAACTTCTGAGCGTTGCGACGCCGCCGCCGGAGAGCAGATAATAGCCAAAGGCCGCAAACAGGGCCAAAATCGCTGCCACTTTTTTTGTAGGATGGCGGGAAGAAAATCCCGGGAAAGCGGCAAGCAGCAACCTCACCAATCCCATGACAGAACCGGCAACCAGCGCCATGTGCAGACCCGAAATGGAGGTCACATGGGCAAGACCGCTCACCCGCATTGCCTCGTTGGTCGCCGGCGAAATGCCCCCTGTCATCCCGGTAATGAGTGCAGCGGACATTTCGCCGCTTTGCCCCGGAACTTGTCCGCGCACTCTTTGCGCAATTGCGGTGCGGTGACGTTCAAACCAGAAGCCTATTCTGGAAAAAATATTGGCATCAGGGATCGCGGCCCGCTCGATCAGTGAAATCGAAACGCCAGTCGCGCCGATCCGGTCAAAATAACTGTCGAACGCAAAATCGAACGATCCCGGGCGAACGGGCCCTCCCGGCGGGCGCAACAAAAACAATCCCTTGATGCCTTCCCCTGCCGCCAGACCTTCTGGCGCCTTGCGAAGAGTGACCTTCATCCGTTCGGGTTGGTACTTCAACACAGGTCTTTCAGTGGAAATAATCTGGACAACCGCGCGCAATCCCTTGCCTGACTTGTCGATGGACAGGATCCTGCCAACAATCCTTGTTGAAATCTGATCGCCCAGCAGGATCGTTTCCTGCCTTGCGGTTTCAATCTTTGCCGCCAACACACCAACCACAACCAAGACGGATGACATGACAGCCATGCGCAAAGCCGGCCGCTGCGCCGCTAGCGCGACGGCGATCAACAAGAGCAGCAGCAGGACAAGTACTGGCAGGATGCCGGGTTCGCCGGTCAGAGAAAAGTAGAGAACAGACCCGATTCCAAGCAGCACCGGCACAAAGTGAAACGGTGTTCCCCGCGCCAGCTCAATGGCCGCCAAGCCATTCAGCGTTTGGCGCCAACGGCTCCAAGGCAAAAGGTATCGACGGGCATCAAAACGCGTTCGTGACAGCGCTGGCGAGGAAAGTGAGCGACCCGCTATCGAAGGCAGGCCTGTGGAATCCGTATCGATGCGAAAGTGGCGCCGCTCTTCGACAGGGACCGTTTTGCTTTCAAACGCCAAGCTGCCACCCGCGGCGCCCGCTTGCGCCCCACGCATCCTATGCTACATGAACCCGCATTGCACTTCCACCGGGTTGCGCCTGACATTACCCTTCAATGAAAAGAAGAAAATGACCAAACAAGTCATCACCCGATTTGCGCCTTCACCGACTGGTTACTTGCATATTGGCGGGGCGCGGACGGCGCTGTTCAACTGGCTTTACGCCAGACACACCGGCGGCAAGATGCTGTTGCGCATCGAGGATACCGACCGCGAACGCTCAACCGAAGCAGCGACTGCCGCAATTCTCGACGGATTGAAATGGCTCGGTCTGCAGTGGGACGGCGAAGTTGTGTCGCAGCATGCGCGCGCGCCGCGCCACCGCGAGGTAGCGGAAGAACTGATTGCTCGGGGCGGCGCCTACTATTGCTATTGCACGCGCCAGGAGCTCGACGAGATGCGCGAAAGGGCGAAGGCCGAAGGCCGCCCGCCGCGCTATGACGGACGCTGGCGTGATCGCGCGCAATCCGAAGCGCCCGCCGGTGTCGAACCTGTCATCCGCATCAAGGCGCCCCAGTCAGGCGAAACCGTCGTGAGCGATGTCGTTCAGGGCGAAGTACGCTTTCCGAACAAGGACTTGGATGACTTTATTCTTCTGCGTTCAGACGGCAATCCGACTTATATGCACGCTGTCGTGGTCGATGATCATGACATGGGTGTCACCCACATCATCCGCGGCGATGATCACCTCACCAACGCCGCGCGCCAGACGATCATTTATCAGGCGATGGATTGGCAAGTGCCGGTGATGTCGCACATCCCGCTTATTCATGGCGCAGATGGCGCCAAGCTGTCCAAGCGCCATGGCGCGCTCGGTGTCGAGGCCTACCGCGAAATGGGTTACCTGCCTGACGGTTTGCTGAACTACCTTGCAAAGCTCGGATGGAGCCATGGCGACGATGAGATCATGACGCTGGCCCAGATGATCGAATGGTTCGACATCAAGGACATCAACAAGGGTGCGGCGCGCTTCGATTTTGACAAGCTCGCCGCTGTCAACGGCCATCACATGAGGGGCATGGAGCCCGAAGCGCTGACGGATATTCTGGCAAGAACCCTGCCCTATCTGTCGAACAGGGATGCCGTTGCGGACCTGGCCATGCCAGCCCGGCGATCACAACTGGCCGCCGCCATGCCCGGCCTTAAGGAACGCGCCAAGACGCTGGTCGAACTCGCCGACAGCGCCATTTTTCTGATTGCCGAACGTCCGCTGAAAATGGACGAAAAGGCCAGGGTTTTGCTGGACCCCGAAGGCTTGAGTGTTCTCAAAGACATGTTGCCGCTGCTTGCCGGGGTCAAGGACTGGACCGCCGGAGATCTTGACGCCGTATCGCGCAAATATGCGGAAGCCAAAGGTCTCAAGCTTGGCAAGGTGGCGCAGCCGTTGCGGGCCGCTCTGACGGGACGCGCCACATCGCCGGGCGTTTTTGACGTGCTGGAAGTGCTGGGCCGCGCGGAATCGCTCGGACGAATTGGAGATCAGGTCAAGTGAGCAAGAACGCAAGGTTTGTACTCTACGGTCGTCCAGGTTCAGGTTCGGGGGTTTGCGAAGCGTTGTTGGCGCTGTGCAAGCTGCCTTATGACCTCATCGACCTTGACCCCAAGCTGGATTCAGATGCGAAGCAGCGGCTTTCTGTGCTCAATCCCTTGGCGGAAGTCCCCGCCCTTGTTCTGCCGGGCGGTGAGGTGATGACAGAATCCGCCGCGATTGCGATCTATCTTGCTGACTTGACGCCAGACGCCGGGATGTCACCTTTGCCGTCCGATCCGAAGCGCGCGGCGTTCCTGCGCTGGATGGTGTTTCTGTCGGCGAACAACTACATGACCGTCCTGCGGATTTTCTACCCCGACCGCTACACATCGGATCAAACCGGCGCACAGTCCGTCGGCGCTGCTGCTCTCGCACGCAACGCTTTCGAGTGGAGCGTGTTCGCCGCAAGCCTCGGCAACGGCCCCTTCGCGCTCGGAAAACAGATGTCGGCGATTGATCTTTACGCCGCGATGCTGATGAGCTGGGACGAGGACCTCGACGCATTGTTTGCGCGGCACCCGTCCCTCAAAGTGCTCTATCACGCGGTCGCCGCAAACCCGGAGGTCGCCTCCGTGTGGAGACGCCACGGTTTCCCGGGTCTTTAAGCATAGCTTGCCCATGCAGCGCGGCTGGGCCGTTTCCAGCCGTGTTCATCGCGCTCTAATACTATTTCATGAGAAGCCCGAAGCTCCTGCGGTCATCGCTGCGCTTGGCGCGCCTTCGCTCTTGCGATAGAAACAC
Organism: Phyllobacteriaceae bacterium; assembly: GCA_031401375.1. GTDB lineage: Bacteria > Pseudomonadota > Alphaproteobacteria > Rhizobiales > Rhizobiaceae > JANOYJ01. The sequence continues at coordinate 4,286 of JANNRN010000268.1, forward strand.
AAAAAGACTTGTTGCAGCGCAAAAATTGCCGGATAGTGGCTGGCAACTTTGGAGGTTGATATGGGTGCTGATAACGCCAAGCTGACTTTGGGTGACGCGACGATCGACTTGCCGGTGCGCAAGGGCACCATCGGTCCCGACGTGATCGATATCGCGCCGCTCTACAAGCAAACCGGCACATTCACCTTCGATCCGGGCTTCACCTCGACGGCTTCCTGCGAATCCGAAATCACTTACATCGACGGCGATGTTGGCATTCTTCTGCATCGCGGTTACCCGATTGAGCAATTGGCTGAACATGGCGACTTTCTTGAGGTGTGCTATCTGCTTTTGTATGGAGAGCTTCCCAACAAGAACGAAAAGGAAAGTTTTGACCTGACCGTCACGCGCCACACGATGGTGCACGAGCAATTGCAGTTTCTGTTTCGCGGATTCCGGCGTGACGCTCATCCAATGGCGGTCATGGTCGGTGTCGTTGGGGCGCTGTCAGCCTTTTACCACGACTCGACCGATATTTCCGACCCCTACCAGCGGATGGTCGCATCAATCCGCATGATAGCCAAAATGCCGACCATTGCGGCAATGGCCTACAAATATCATATTGGTCAGCCCTTCGTTTATCCCAAGAACGATCTCGACTACGCGTCGAACTTCCTGCGGATGTGTTTTGCGGTTCCCTGCGAAGACTATACCGTGAACCCCGTGTTGTCGCGCGCGCTGGATCGCATCTTCATTCTGCACGCCGACCACGAGCAAAACGCTTCGACGTCAACAGTCCGACTTGCAGGTTCTTCAGGCGCCAATCCGTTCGCCTGCATTGCCGCAGGAATTGCGTGTCTATGGGGCCCTGCCCATGGCGGGGCGAACGAGGCTGCCCTGGAAATGCTGGCGCAAATCGGCACTGTTGACCGCATCCCGGAGTACATCGCCAAGGCCAAGGATAAGAACGATCCCTTCCGTTTGATGGGTTTCGGCCACCGCGTGTACAAGAACTATGATCCACGCGCCAAGATCATGCAGAAAACCACGCATGAGGTCCTGGGGGAACTTGGCATCAAGGACGATCCGCTGCTTGAGGTTGCGATGGAGCTGGAACGCATTGCCCTGACTGACGAGTATTTCATCGAGAAAAAGCTCTACCCCAATATTGACTTCTACTCGGGCATCACACTGAAGGCGCTGGGCTTCCCGACGTCCATGTTTACGGTGCTGTTTGCCCTTGCCCGCACAGTTGGCTGGATTGCCCAGTGGAAGGAAATGATTGAGGACCCGCACCAGAAAATCGGGCGCCCCCGCCAATTGTACACCGGCCCTGCCCAGCGTGATTTCGTTGCCATGGCTAAGCGGAAATAGGCTATCGCGAACGGATATTGATCAAACCATACCGCGTCGATAGAGGGCTTCCTTCGAAGCGGTTTTTTGTCAAAAAAGCTATCTAACGCGTTGATATTTAATTTTTTTGTTGACGTGCCACAGTACCCGTTCCGCGGCCAGTTCGCCTGACGGTCTCTCAGTTTGCATGCGCTGGCGAACAAGATCGAAGCCCTGCAGCTGCGCGTCCCTCACCGGCCCGGGCCTTGCCAGCATTTCAAGGTGCCGGGCAACCATTCCCGGCCGGATCATCTCGTCGATGAATTCTGGAATGATCGGCTGGTCAGCGATCAGGTTTGGCAACGATGCCGTCCAGATCTTGATCATTGAGCGCGCCAGCCGCATGACCCGGTCGGTGCGATAAATCGACACGAGGGGAACTCTGCTGAGCGCAAGTTCAAGGGTCACAGTCCCCGAACAGGCCAGCGCAACATCGCCAGTGGAAAAAGCCTCGGCCCGGTCTTCTTCGTTAACGGCAATTCTCGCCGGGAAAGGCCACGCAGCCACGAGGGCCGTCAACTGGTCCTTCAATCGCTCAATGGTCGGAACGACAATTTCGAAATCGTGGCCGCGTTGTTTCAATTCCAGCAAGATGCCGCGCATTATCTGCGCATGCCGCTGCATCTGCGCTGTGCGGGAACCCGGAAAACACAGCATCTTCAGCGGCCGTGACGGATTTGCAAAGCGACCCCGCTCCCGCGCCTCTTGTGCCTTGGCTGCGGCATTGGTCAAAGCATCATTGGCAAGGCGATGTCCGACATATGTCGCGGGCGGTCCGGAAAGCTGTTTCAGGCTCTCGGCTTCAAATGGAAGGATCGCCAACACTTCGTCAACATAGGCTGTCATGGCTTTGGCGCGCCCGGTGCGCCATGCCCACACACTGGGGCAGACATAATTGATGATCGGAATTGAGCGATCCAGCGCGCGAACGCGGCGCGCCACGCGATGGGTGAAGTCCGGGCTGTCGATGATAATGAGACAGTCCGGTTTCTCCGCTGCAATGGCGGCAGCCGTGCTGCGGATCAATTGAATCAAGCGGGGAAGTTTCTTCAGTACCGCGGAAACGCCCATCAGGGCAATTTCGTGCGGGTCAAACAGCGAATTCAACCCCGCGGCCTGCATTCGGCGGCCGCCAACGCCGACCAATGTCACTTCCGCACCGAGACGGACGCGAAGGGCGGCAATCAGATCGGCGCCAAGCACATCACCCGACTCTTCGCCGACCACGAAGGCAATTTTGATGGCTCCGGGGCCGCTCACGCCTTGTCTCCCGGCGCAATGCCATGCAGGAAAATGCCCTGTTCGTTGGCGAGGCGCAATGTCTGTGCAAAATCAAGGATCAGCGATCGTTCCGTCTCGAGCGCAATACCTGCCAGACCAGCCTGTGCAGCGCGATTGATAGTTTCGGGGCCAATGCTCGGCAAATCGGCGCGAAGCTCCTGATCGGGTTTGGCCACCTTGACCAGAACGCCTTTCGCCTTCCGGCTGATCCTGCCCGCAAGGCGCAGATCGCGCACCCTGTCGAGCATTTCGTCGGTGCCTTCGGCCCCTTCTACAGCCACGACCCTTCCACCCACGGTGACAACCGCCTGCCCGATATCGTGCCGCCCGACTTCAAGGGCAGCCCGATAGCCGCAGCTGATATCAGCCCTGTCGAAACGGTCAGGTTGTCGCGCAGATGGCGTGCCGGCTTGCGTCAACAAATCCGGCATGACCTCATGCGCGCCGACAACAGTCATCCCGTATTTTGCAAGCAGGCCCATACCCACGCGAAGCAACCCGTCATCGCCGCTTCTCAGCGCCCGGTAGATGTTGGCCATGTTCGACAGGAGGAACCAGTCCGGACGGACCGCGCCAAGATCCGGCCTGCCTCTGACGCCGCCTGCCAGCACAACACGCTTGATCCCCAGCGACTGCAGCCCTTTGACGACCCGGGATATTTCCACGCTCTTGGCCCGGAAACCCGGATAGTCGTTCGCCCAATCGCCTGCCTCGCCTTCGATTGCCATGACAAGCGGGTTCTCACCGTGCGAGACAAGTTCCCGGGCAAGAAGCTCAGGCAACAGGCCGCTGCCGGCGATAATCGCGATGTCATGCTTCTCGCCCACGGGCCTGGGCTTGGCCGGTTCACTCGTCAGCGGGTTCGTCATGCGAGCTTGCCCCGCGAGGCGGCGTACAATAGGAACGTTTTCCATCAACGGATACAAACTCGAGAAGGCGTTTGACGACAACCGATCCTTCGAAGACGCCCGCCATTCGCGCGATGTTCTCCTTCATGGTGTGATGCGGGTCAAAAAGCATGCGCACTGCATGACGAAGCGCATGGATCTCTGACCTTGGCAAGCCCGCACGTTTCATTCCAATAATGTTGAGCCCCGCCAGGTAGGCATGATTGCCGATCACGGTGCCATAAGGAATGACATCATGGGCCACCGCAGCCAGACCCCCCACAAAGGCGTTGTTGCCGATCCGGCAAAACTGGTGAACAGCGGAGCCTCCTCCAAGGATGGCGCGATCGCCAACTTCGCAATGACCGGCCAACCCGGCAGTGTTCGCCATCGTTACATAATCGCCGACCTGGCAGTCGTGGGCGACGTGCGAATAGGCCAAAAACATGCAATTGTCGCCAATTTTGGTGTTGCCAATGCTGATGTCAGTGCCACGGTTCATGGTCACGCCTTCGCGGATCACGCAGTTTCTCCCGACCGTGAGCGTCGTATGGCCGCCCTTGTGGTTCGTATTTTGCGGATCGCCGCCAAGGACTGCGTGGGAATGTATTTTTGCCCCCGGCCCGATAGTCGTTGCGCCGGTCAGAACCACATGGCTCATGACAATCGAGTTTTCCCCGAGAACCACCTCCGGCCCGATGTGACAAAACGGACCGATTTCGCAGTTGTCGCCAACCCTTGCGCCGGATTCAATCAAGGCCGTTGGGTGAATTTTCAAGATTTGGCCGGGTCCCTTGCGTCAGATAGATCATGTTGGTCGATCAGCATGGCCGTCACCTGTGCCTCGGCAACCTTGTGGCCGTCGACCATGGCCTGACAGGAATACTTCATCAAACCGCCGCGGCGCTTGATTTTTTGAACATGGATTCTCATCTGGTCGCCAGGAACAACGGGCCGTCTGAACTTGGCGCCGTCAATTGACATGAAATAGACCAGCGTGGGTGTCGCGGAGTCTCTGGCCAGAAGCGCAATGGCGCCGGCGGTTTGCGCCATGCTCTCAACGATCAGCACGCCCGGCATGATGGGCTTTGTCGGAAAATGGCCGGTGAAATGCGGCTCGTTGATGGTGACATTCTTGATGCCGGTTGCCGAATTGTCTCCGTCAATGTCGACGATACGGTCAATAAGCAGAAAAGGATAACGGTGCGGCAGAACTTGCAGGAGACGCTCGATGTCTACGGATTCGAGCGAATTTGTTTGGGTTTCACTCATGGTGACTGCCTTTTCTTCTCTCGAGCCATGGAGCGGAGCCGCAATACCTGCCGCATCCAGTCCTTGATCGGCTGAGCGGGCGTACCGCCCCATTTTTCGCCAGCGGGAATGTCATGCATCAATCCGGACCTTGCCGCCAGTTGCGCGCCATCGCCTATGGATACGTGGTCCGCAATGCCGACGCTCCCGCCCAACATGACATTGTCGCCAATCGTCACGCTTCCAGACAAACCGCTCAATGCGGCAATGACACAATTGCGCCCAATGCGGACATTGTGACCAATCTGCACAAGATTGTCGATCTTGGTGCCCTGACCGATCACGGTATCGTCCAGCATGCCCCGGTCCACACAACTATTGGCGCCGATCTCGACGTCGTCCTGAATGATGACACGCCCGACATGCGGCACCTTTTCAAGCCCAAGTTTGCCAGGCACAAAACCGAAGCCGTCCTGGCCAATCTTGGCGCCCGAATGCAACATAACATTGTCGCCGACCAGAGCATTGAGGATCACAACCCCTGCCCCGATGCTGCAATTGCGGCCGATGCAGCACCCTTCACCGATAATTGCGCCAGGACCGATCCATGTTCCACGGCCGATGATCGCGCGCTTTTCGACGATGGATCCGTACGAAACATGCACACCATCTTCCAGCGTTGATTCAGGATGGATCAAGCTCGAGCCCGTGCCCGCCGCGACCAACGCCATCGTCGCAGGCTTGATGCTGCTTGGGAAAAGCGCCCGGCCAATCAGGGCAAACGCGTCCTTGGGCCGGTTGCTGGCAAGGACAGCCATGCCGGCGGGAAATTCACCTTCATAACCCTTCAGGCACACGACCGCGCTGGCATGTTTCGGGCGCTTTTCAGCGGGAAGTGATTTTCCGGAAATGAAAACAAGATCCCCGTCCTTGGCATTCTCGATCGATGCCAATCCCCTGATCCTGGTCGTTGCAAGTTCCGGCGTCATGAGTTCAGCGCCCGAAAGCGCAGCCGCCTCGCCTGCAGTCATTGGAAAAGGGACGTGAAACGACCGGACTTCAGACATCGACGTACTCAACAATTTCCCCGCCGCAATTCCTTGTTGGCGGGAAGTCCGGATCAGAATTTCGTGGAGATGCCGAAGTTGAAATTCTGCACCTTGTCATGATTTTCCTTCATGACTGGAACCGCATAGTCCACGCGCAAAGGCCCGAACGGCGAAGCCCACAACAAACTGGCACCGACAGAGGAGCGGAAGGCCATGTCGTCATTGCTGACCGCAGATGTGTAAGGTGTTCCAAACAGCGTGCCAACATCTGCAAAGAACGCACCCTTCAAGCCGAGACTTTCAGGGATGGCGGGCATCGGGAACTGCATTTCGGCCGACGCGTTGAGATAGGTCGTACCACCGATGAAGTCGCCGGAAGCTGTATCCCGCGGGCCGATGCCGTTATACTTGAAGCCGCGCACGATCTCATTGTTGGCTTTGAAAAGATCGCCAACGAGAATGCCGCCCGCTGTATTCTGCGGAACAGTCGGATTGCCCATGGCAACGATATGGCCAGCTCCCGCCGAAAGAACGCCGACAATCCCCAAGTCTTCTGAAACCGTCTGATAGTAAGATCCTTTGGCACTGGTTTTGAGCCAGTTGGCGTCGCCGCCGACGCCTGCATACTCAACGGCAAACCGTGCAAATACGCCATCACGCGGGTTTTTGCGATCATCAATCGAATCCCAAGTCAGCGTGCTGCTGACCGATGACTTGATCCATGTTGCGGGAGCATCGGGAATGTAGTCTGGATAAGTGTCTGGAATACCAGTATTATTGTCTGTGTAATCATCAGTGACGAAATTATAGGCAAACTGCGTCGACAGATGCTCCATGATCGGCAGGCCAAAGCGCACGGTCGCGCCGGTGCGGTCGAGATCATAACCAGTGTATTTGTTGGTGTTCCTGTAGATATCGAAGCCAGCCGCAATCCGGTAACCGAGGAAGTACGGCTCGGTAAACGACAGTGTGTAGGTCCGGGTATCAGCGCCACCGCCCAGCGCGATCTTGAGATACTGGCCGCGGCCGAGGAAATTGCGTTCCGTGACCGAACCTTCGAGCGATACCCCCGAGTTTTCGCCACCGGTTGAGTAACCTGCGCCGATCGAAAATTCGCCGGTCGATTTCTCGACGACATCCACAATCAGCACAACCTGATCAGGTTGGTCGCCGGGCGCAGTTGAAATCTCGACGCGTTCAAAGAAGCCGAGCTTTTCCAAACGCCGTTTGGCGCGCTGAATCATGACCTGACTAAAGGCATCACCTTCTGAGAGATCAAACTCACGGCGAATGACATAGTCACGCGTCTTGTCATTGCCGCGAATGTCGATGCGCTCGACATACGCCTTCTGGCCCTGATCGACGGTGTAAACAATGGAAATCGTGCGGTTGCCGAAATCGCGGTCACCGCGCGGCGTGACCTGGGCAAAAGCATAGCCTTTGCCGGCCACCTGCTCAGAGAGCGCCAAAATCGAGTCTTCGACATCCTTGGCGCTGTAGACCTTGCCCTGGCGGGTCTCGAGCGTGTTCTTGAGCGCTTCGCCGTCCAAACCATCAACGGTGCTCTCAACCGAAATGTCGCCAAACGTGTAGCGCTCGCCTTCATCGACCGTTACGGTGATGGTGTATTTGTTCGTCGCCTCGTCCAACTGAGCTTCTGACGAGAGGACCTGGAAATCGGCATAGCCCTTGTTGTAGTAGAATCTGCGCAACAGCTCTTCGTCGGCCCGCAGTTTGTCCTCGTCATAGACGTCATTTCTGGAAAGCCAGGACATGAAATTCGAGCGCTTCGTGTTCATGACTTCCTGAAGACGCCGGTCGCCATAGGCATTGTTGCCGACAAAGTTGATCGTGGCAATCTTGGTGCGGTCGCCCTCGGTGATTTCAAAAACAACGTTTACCCGATTATTGCCAAGGTCCATCGTCGTGGGATTGACCGCGACATCAGCACGTCCGATCCGGCGATAAGCCTCGCGAATGGTTTCCGCGTCTGTTTCCATGACATTGGCGTCAAGCGAATTGCGCGGCTTCAGCTGAATCTGATTGGCAAGGCTCGCGTCCTTGATCTTCTTGTTGCCCTGAAAAATCACCTGATTGACAACCGCAAGTTCATCCACCTCGATAACCAGCACGGATCCCGATTGCCTGATCCGCACGTCGGAGAACAGGCCGGTGGAAAAAAGCCGTTTGGTGGCGGCATCAAGATCGGCGCTTGAATATGATTGGCCGGGCGTAATATCGAGATAGTCGCTGATCGTCCCAGCTTCCACACGCTGGTTGCCGCGAACTTCAATGCTGCTGAACGTTGCCGCCAAAGCCGCCGACGTTGCCGCAACCAGAGCTGCGCTGCTGACACCCGCAAAGACACACGCGGAAAGGGCAACGGCCGAAACCGCCGACTTAAGTTTGTTATTGGCCTTCATCGGGCGTCCTGTACCTTTATGCATCTTGATGTCCCGCGTGGAACAAGGGTCCGGCGGATTGTTCGAAACGTTTTACCCATATTTGCCCCACACGCAAGGTTCAGGGTTAAAATCCGTTTACTTCTTTGTTGGAACGTGACCGAACAGCCACGAAAATCAACACGTATGGTAAACGAGCCCTAACTATGTGGGAATTATGGCGAATCAGCAGGCGAACAAGTCATTGAAAATGACGAACAGCATGAACGCGAGCACCATGATTCCACCAATGCGGTAGACCATTTCCTGCAGCTTTTGCGGTGGAGGACGGCGCAAAACAGCCTCAATTCCGTAGAAAAGAAGGTGGCCTCCATCAAGCGGGGGGATTGGCAAGAGGTTAAGGATTCCTATCCCGATTGAGAGCAATGCCGTCAATTGAATTAACCAGGTGAATCCGCGCTCTGCCGCCTGCCCGGCCATTGTTGCGATCTTGACGGGTCCGCCAAGCTGGCACTTGTCTTCGCGTCCCCGCACCAGCCTGTAAAGGAACTCGCCGGTCTGTCCGGCGATGAAGAGTGATTCTTTCACTGCCTCCCCCACCGCTTCGACCGGCCCGTACTCAACCATGCGGAACTTGCCGGCGTCCTTATTGGTCTCGACGCCGATGATTCCGACTTTCACTTTGTTGCCCAGGGCATCGTCAACCTGGGTGGATTTGGGTGTGGCGGTCAGCTCGACCTTTTCCCCGTTGCGCTCCATGACGAAAACAATGGGTTGATCAGCTCGCGGCACAACATGTCTTTGCACATCCGCAAAAGTGACAACAAGTGTCCCGTCAACGCTGACAAACTTGTCGCCTGGCATAAACCCCGCCAATTCCGCCGCACTTCCAGGAATGATTCGGGAGACCAGGGGGTCAGAGATCATTCGCCCGTAGGTCGCAAAAAAGACTGAAAAGATCACAATCGTCAGCAAGAAATTTGCGGCGGGGCCGGCAAAAACAGTGGCCGCGCGTTTCCATACCGGCATGTATTGAAAGGCTGCCTTTCGCTCTTCTTCTGACAGTTCCGCCATGCCTTCATCGCTTGGCGAGCTTGTTACAGAATCATCGCCGGCAAACTTGACATAACCACCGAGCGGGATTGCCGACAGCTTCCAGCGGGTCCCGTGTTTGTCGTTGAAGCCAAGCAGTTCGGGTCCGAACCCGATTGAAAACGCCTTGACGCCGATGCCGCACCAGCGCCCGACCAGATAATGCCCCATTTCGTGAACGAAAACGACAATCGTGAGCAGAAAGAGGAACGGCAGCAGGGTACCGATAATGAGGCTTTCACCCGATACCAAGGTCGTCAGGGTTTCACTCAATCAGGGCACTCCGTCCTATTTATCTTTCATCGGATCGCCCGGTTGCCAATCGCGCGTCAAACTACGGAAACAGCGCCATCGACGGCGATTCCGGATAACCCGATACGAAGCAAATCAGATAGAGGACCACAGTCGCCGCGACAAGCCCGTCAACACGGTCCATGACGCCGCCGTGTCCTGGAATGATCGTGCCAGAGTCCTTGACACCGAACCGTCGCTTGACGTGGGACTCAAAAAGATCGCCAGCCTGTGAAACAGCACTGAGAACCAGGGCGACAATTCCAAGAAAAAGCCAGGAGGGTTGCGCTTCTGCAAAGGCAACACACAGCCCGGCAAACACACCCGCCGCAGTACCGCCTATTGCGCCTGACCACGTCTTGTTGGGAGAGATCCCTGGAGCAAGTTTCGGCCCGCCAAACGTGCGGCCGGCCAGATAGGCAAACACGTCGGTCGACCATACGACGGCGAACAAAAACACGATCGCCGTGAGCCCGCTTGCCGTATCGCCACGCAATTCGGTCAGCCCGAGGGTAGGCAAAATGGCATAGGGCACACCGAAGGGCATCCAGAGCGGCGCGTTGCGCCTTTTGCAGGAGGCGACGGCAAACATGGCAGCGAACGCCGCTGGAATGAGGCTCTCAAGCGGTGAAAAATCCACAATCACAAATACCATGGAGGCTGCCACAGCCGCAGGCGCAGCAAGATCCAGCAGTCCGTACTTCCTGTCGCCGGTAATGGATTGCCATTCCCAATAAACCAACAGGCCGCCAAGCGCGGCCAAGACACGAAACGGCATCCCACCCATCCATGTCGCGGCAGCCGCAATGCTTGCCAGAACCACTGCGGACGCCAGTCTTAGTTGAAAGTTGCTCATTCCGGCTGGATTGGTCACGTGGTTTGAATTCACGAAACTCTTGCCTCCACGCTGCCGAAACGCCGCTCTCGCTGCTCGTATGCGGCTATGGCCTCGGCAAAACGCTCCCGATTGAAATCCGGCCACAGGCAGGCAAGAAACACGAACTCCGCATATGCAGCCTGCCAAAGCAGAAAATTGGAGAGCCGCATTTCGCCGCTTGTGCGGATGACAAGGTCTGGGTCAGGCATATCGTGCGTATCGAGTTGGGCGCCGATCAGCTCCGCAGTGATATCATTCGGCTCCAGCGCGCCCTCTTTCGCCATCTGCGCAATCTTGCGCGTTGCGCGGGTGATCTCGTCGCGGCTTCCATAGTTGAAAGCGATCACCAGATTGAGCCTCTGGTTGCCCTGTGTGATCCGTTCGGCATCCTCAAGCAGATTGCGAATGTCATCCGGTACGGTCTGTCTGTCGCCAATGATATGAATCTTGACGTTGGACTTGTGGAGCTCGGCAAGATCGCGCCGGATGAACAGCTTCAACAATCCCATCAGCTCTGAAACTTCGCTCTCCGGCCGTGACCAGTTCTCAGAAGAAAATGCGTAGAGCGTGAGCCAGGAAATCCCGAAATCCGCCGCGTCGCGAACGGTTGCCCGCAGCGCATCAACGCCGGCCTTGTGTCCGGCGGTGCGGGGCAATCCGCGCGCCTTCGCCCAGCGGCCGTTGCCGTCCATTATGATGGCGACATGAGTAGGAATGCCCATTGGCACATCAGTCTTTCCGGGCGAAACCGCGCCCTGCCTCAAATCTGCATGATCTCGCCTTCCTTCTGGTGAAGGAGGTGTTCGACATCGGCAATAAAATCGTCAGTCAGCTTCTGGACCCTGTCACTCAATGCACGGCTCTCGTCTTGCCCGAGTACGCCATCCTTTTCCTGCTTCTTCAGGTGATCAAGACCATCGCGGCGCACATGACGAATCGCAACACGCGCCGATTCAGCATACTGATGTGCAATCTTTACCAGTTCCTTTCGGCGTTGCTCATTGAGTTCAGGCAAGGGAATACGCAACAGCATGCCGTCGGTAATCGGATTGAGACCAAGGCCGGAATCCCTGATGGCGCGTTCGACCTTGCCGACCAATGCCTTGTCCCAGACCGAAACCGAGAGCATCCGCGCTTCCGGAACCGTCACGTTCGCCACCTGATTCAAGGGCGTCAGCGCTCCGTAGGCATCCACAACAATTGGATCCAGCAGATTTGCCGATGCCCTGCCGGTGCGCAAACCGGCAAGATCATGCTTGAAGGCATTGATTGCGCCTTCCATCCGGCGTTTGATGTCGTTGATATCGAATGCGGCGTTCATCTGGTATGCCCTTGACTATAAATCCGTTACGACGGTGCAGCGGCCTTTGCCGGCCAGAATGTCGGCGAAGTTGCCCGCTTCGTGTATGGAGAATACAATTATCGGAATGTGGTTCTCCCGTGCAAGGGCCACCGCCGCCGTGTCCATGACCGCGAGGCCTTTTTGAAGCACGTCGTCATGGCTGATGCGCTCGAAACGCACAGCGTGCGGATACTTTTTCGGGTCAGCGCTGTAGATGCCGTCGACTTGGGTGCCCTTGAACAGCGCATTCGCGCCGATCTCGGCGGCGCGCAGGGCGGCAGCCGAATCAGTCGTAAAAAACGGATTTCCGGTGCCGCCGGCAAAAATCACAACCTTGCCGGCATTCATGTACGCGGTCGCCTGCCTTTGTGAAAACCCCTCGCACAGTTCCGGCATGGCGATCGCCGAAAGAACGACCGTGTCAATTCCGAGCTTTACCAGCGACGTGCGCAATGCCAGCGAGTTAATGACGGTGGCGAGCATTCCCATATGGTCACCGGTCACTCGGTCGCCGCCCTTGGAGGCGACGGCAACGCCGCGAAAAATATTGCCGCCGCCAATGACGACAGCAACTTCAACTCCCATGGCGCGCGCCGAGGCAATATCTGAAGCGATGCGGTCAGCGACAGCGACATCGATGCCGAAGCCCTGATCGCCCATGAGCGCCTCGCCGGAGGCCTTCAGAAGCACGCGTTTGTAAATGGGCTGTCTCGCCATCAATACTCTCGTTCGAACCGGAAATTACGAATCGGAATATACGAAGGGCGCCGCGATGTCACGCGACGCCCCTTCATTGTAACAGTGATGAGGATTATTTCCTGGCGACAGCGGCAACCTCGGCGGCAAAGTCGCTCGCTTCTTTTTCGATCCCCTCACCCAAGGCAAAACGCACGAAACCGGTAATCTTCATGGCTGCGCCGACAGACTTTTCTGCGTCCTTGACCGCCTGCTCCACCGTGATGTCCGGGTTAAGCACAAAAGCCTGCTTCAAGAGGACGACCTCTTCATAGAACTTGCGAATTCGTCCTTCGACCATCTTCTCAATGATATTGTCGGGCTTGCCGGACTCGCGCGCCTGTTCGGTGAAAATAGCCCGCTCGCGGTCAATTGCGGCCTTGTCGAGTTCATCGACAGACAATGACATCGGATTTGTGGCGGCCACATGCATGGCGACCTGACGGCCGAATGCACGGGCTTCATCGTGTCCGCCGGCGGTTTCAAGCGCGACCAGCACACCCATTTTGCCAAGCCCGTCAGACACGCCATTGTGGACATAGGTGGCGACCACGCCATCCTTCACCGAAAGCATCACGGAGCGGCGAAAGCTCAAGTTCTCGCCGATTGTGCCGACTGCATCCTTGATCGAGTCGGCAACGCTCTTGTCCGATCCTGGATAGGCAACCTTGGCAACGGCATCCGTCGAGCCGTCAGTATGGATGGCGACGCTTGCCACGTTGCGAACAATGTCCTGAAACGCGTCATTGCGCGCCACAAAATCGGTTTCGGAATTGACTTCGACAACGACGGCCTTGTGGCTTTCCGAGGAAACGCCAATCAAGCCTTCGGCAGCGACCCGCCCGGCTTTTTTGTCCGCCTTGGAAATGCCTTTGGCGCGCAGCCAATCGACGGCCGCCTCCATGTCGCCATTGGTCTCGGTCAGCGCCGTCTTGCAGTCCATCATGCCTGCGCCGGAGATTTCGCGCAGTTCTTTTACCTGTTGGGCGGTAATGGCCATTTGTTTGCCTTTCTGAAAACGCACGCAGCGCTGAAGAAAGCGCCCGGCAGTTTCGAAAATCTGGAGATGTCGGGGAAGATGAAGCCGCGATCTGGCGCGGCCTCATGAATTCGGTGATTAAGCGCTGGGCGCTTCATCCAATGCAGGTTCGGAAGGCGCTTCCTCGCGGGCGCCAAGATCAACTCCCATATTGCCTTGCTGGCGCGCGATGCCATCGATGCAAGCCTTGGCGACAAGATCGCAATAGAGCTGGATGGCGCGCGCCGCGTCATCATTTCCAGGGATCGGAAAGTCGATGCGATCGGGATCGCAATTGGAGTCAATGATCGCAACGACTGGAATGCCGAGCCGCTTGGCCTCTTCGATGGCATTGGCTTCCTTGTTGGTATCAATGATGAACATGATATCCGGCGTAGCGCCCATGTCCTTGATACCGCCAAGCGCGCGGTCAAGCTTTTCGCGCTCACGCTGCAAATTCAAGGCTTCCTTTTTGGTGAAGCCATGGTTTTCCGAGGCGAGCAAATCGTTGAGCTTGCGCAGACGCTGGATCGAGTTTGAAATTGTCTTCCAATTGGTCAGCATGCCGCCGAGCCAGCGGGCATTGACATAGTACTGCGCCGAGTTCCTGGCAGCTTCCGCCACAATGTCCGAGGCCTGGCGCTTGGTGCCGACAAACAGCACGCGACCGCCGCGGGCGACCGTATCGGAAACCGCCTTGAGCGCCTGATGCAGCAGCGGAACGGTTTGGCCGAGATCGAGAATGTGGATGTTGTTACGGGTGCCGAAAATAAAAGATTGCATTTTCGGGTTCCAACGATGGGTTTGATGCCCAAAGTGGACGCCAGCTTCAAGAAGCTGACGCATGCTGAAATCTGGCAGCGCCATTTTAGTGTCCTTTCCGGTTGAACCTCCACGGGGTTTGACAGTTGCCTGCCACCGGTGGCGCATGGCGGATTTCTCCCGACATGAACCGATCCCCGTGTGTGGAATGACGCGGCGTATAGAGGAGCCGCGCCACAAACGCAAGCGCGCGGTCTACCGCTGCAGCACCGAGCCGGCGGGATAGCCAGAATCACCCTTGCACTTCATCACCCATTTCGAGCAATCGCTCTCACCCCACTGCTCGCAGATCATCAGGCAGGATTTGTCGATGACCGTTCGCATCCCGGCGACAGGTTTGCTTTGGGGAATTGGGATATTGCCTGTTTCAGGGAACTTGAACGCGTAAGCGGGCGCCGACGCAAAACCGGCGGCTATCATTGCTGCACTGAAAATAATGTTCCGCATGGCGTGTCTCCTTTTTGTTGCTGGGAGCCACTTTAGGCGGATGAGAGCTGCGCACATCACCCGTGCGGGTGAAGGTATCCAAACCAGTCTCTTGCAGGACAGGCCGGATTCAGGGTATCCCCGACCCCGGGTTTGGCAGGAAGGATTGGGCGTTGATCGCCACGCGTTTCAACCAGCACGTTTCGATTTTGCGAAACTTCGTCAGCGTCGTGATGAGCGCAT
>JANNRN010000269.1:0-4282 GCA_031401375.1 Phyllobacteriaceae bacterium
TGGATTTCAACCGGCTTCTTGGGAGGGAACGGTGGACGCATTGCTCACGCTGTCGCGAGGCATAGACGAGATCAGCCGTCGAACCGGCATCGTCGCCATCTATCTTGTGCTGTTTGCCTCCCTGGTCAGCGCCTTCAATGCAATCTTCCGCTATTCCACAAACGGTATCCTTTGGCTCGAAACCGAGCTCGGCGGCGGGTTCTTTGGCGGCATTATTGACATCTACCGGCAGAATTCCAACACGCTCTCCGAGGCGCAATGGTACATGTTTGCCGGCATGGTCATGCTTGGCGGCGCCTGGACACTGAAGGTCAACGAGCATGTTCGCGTTGACCTTGTTTACGGTTCCGTCAGTGAGCGCACGCGAACGTGGATCGATTTGCTCGGGGGCCTCTTTTTCCTCCTGCCAATGTGTGTGCTGATGATCTATTTCACCTGGCCCTGGTTCATGCAGGCCTGGACAACGCAAGAAGGCTCGCTGAATTCCGGCGGCCTGGTGCGGTGGCCGGTCAAGCTGCTGGTGCCAGTCGGCTTTGCGCTGG
Source organism: Phyllobacteriaceae bacterium (assembly GCA_031401375.1). Lineage (GTDB taxonomy): Bacteria > Pseudomonadota > Alphaproteobacteria > Rhizobiales > Rhizobiaceae > JANOYJ01. Next base: position 543 of record JANNRN010000269.1, read on the forward strand.
TCGGTCTGCAGGGAATTGCTGAAATCATCAAATGCATCGCGGCGCTGACGACGGATTACGTTCGCGAATTCGCTTATGAGAAGCCTGTTCAATGATCGAACTGCTCACAGACTACATGGCCCCCTTGATGTTCCTGGGACTGATCATCTTCATGGTGATCGGATACCCTGCCGCATTCTCGTTGGCGGCGGTAGGTCTGTTTTTTGGTCTGCTTGCGGTCGAACTCGGCATCATAGCGCCGGACTTTCTCGGCAATCTCACTTATCAGCTGTTTTCCGTTCTATCCAACGATCTCCTGCTCGCCATTCCTTTCTTCACCTTCATGGGCGTCATTCTCGAGCGGTGCGGGCTTGCCGAAGACTTGCTTGAAGGTTTTGGACAATTGTTCGGCGGCCTGAGGGGCGGCCTGTCCTATGCGGTCATTCTGGTTGGCGCCATCCTCGGCGCCATTACCGGAACCGTTGCGGCGTCCGTCATTGCCATGGGCCTGATTTCGCTGCCGATCATGACAAGGTACGGCTATAATGTCCGCCATGCCACCGGCGTCATTGCCGCGTCCGGCACCATCACCCAGCTCATCCCTCCCTCGCTGGTGCTGATTGTTTTAGCCGATCAGCTCGGCAAATCGCCGGGCGACATGTACATTGGCGCCACAGGCGCCAGCATTGTCCAGGTCCTCTTGTTTGCTGGCTGGGTGTTTATTCTTTCGATTTTCAGACCGCACTATGTGCCCGCTTTGCCGCCTGAGGCACGCACGCTGCGCGGCTGGCCGCTTGCCGTCAAATGCATCCGCGGCATGGTGCCGTCGCTTGCGCTGATATTCATCGTCCTCGGCACCATTTTCATGGGATTGGCGACGCCAACCGAAGCTGGAGCGATGGGTGTGGTCGGGGCCATCCTGCTGGCATGGATGAACCGGCGCCTTTCCTGGACACTGATTTATCAGGGGATGGATATGACCATGCGGCTCACCGCCATGGTCGTGTTCATCCTTTTGGGTGCGCGTGTGTTCAGCCTGATTTTTCAGGGAGTGGGCGGCGGCCACTGGATCGAATCCATGCTGACCGGATTGCCCGGTGGCAAGACCGGCTTCCTGATATTCTCCCAGCTGTTCATCTTCGTGATCGCCTTCTTTCTCGACTTCTTTGAAATCGCCTTCATCATCGTGCCGCTCCTGGCGCCCGTCGCAACCGCGCTCGGCATCGATCTCATCTGGTTCGGCGTGTTGATCTGCGCCAACATGCAAACCAGCTTCATGCATCCCCCGTTCGGCTTTGCCTTGTTTTATCTGCGCGGCATTGCGCCAAAGGAGATCAGGACCGCCGACATCTATTGGGGCGCCATTCCCTGGCTTGTGCTCCAGCTCATTCTTGTGGCGATCCTCATCGCCTTCCCCGAACTTGTGACCTATTTCCTTGATCCGGCCAACACGCAGAACCTCGACCAGATCGAGATCACGATCCCGGGCGGCCCGGGCTCCACTGACTTGTCCAACCCGCCCGCCTTCGATCTGGGTGAACCGCCAAAGTTTTAGAGCATTTCCGCCTTTGATGGAATCATCAAAGGCAAAGGACAATGCGGCAATTCAAGGACTTAGAGCGTATCAGCGTTTGCGGGAAATGCTGATGCGCTCTAAGAAGCATCGCGCGAAAAAGCGTGTGCAGTTTTTCGCAAAAACGATGCGGCAATTCAGGGATTTGGCGCATACACAAGAAAAACCCCGGCGTGATGGCCGGGGTTCTTCCTTGACGCTTGGTCTTGCCGGATCAGAGCTTGCCGTTGCGCTGCTGAACCATCATGAACGTGTCGAATGTATATTCCGAGATCTGCGCCCAGAGATAAGCGTCTTTCTTGAAGGCGCTCTGGCTGTCGTGGATCTTTTTGAATCCGGCATTTGCGCCGGAGATTTCCGCATAGGTCGCGGTCGCCGCATCAAAACAGGCCTGCAGAATATCCTGACTGAAAGGCTGCAATTTGGCGCCTGCTGCCACGAGCTTCTTCACAGCCGTCGGGTTCTTGTGATCGTAACTTGCCATCATGTCACAATTGGCTGCCTGGCAAGCCGACGAGAGAATCGCCTGATAGCTTTTCGGCAGCTCGTTCCACTTGGCAAGATTGATCAAGGTATGCAGCACCGGACCGCCTTCCCACCAGCCGGGATAGTAGTAGTTGGGAGCCACCTTGTAGAAGCCGAGCTTTTCATCGTCGTAAGGTCCGACCCATTCGGCCGCGTCAATCGTGCCCTTCTCCAGCGCCTGATAAATTTCGCCGCCCGCGATCTGCTGCGGGATGACGCCGAGCTTCTCGATAACCTTGCCGGCAAATCCGCCGATGCGCATCTTCAGGCCCTTGAGATCGTCAAGCGTGTTGATTTCCTTGCGGTACCAGCCGCCCATCTGCACGCCCGTATTGCCGCAAGGCAGACCGTAAAGGCCCTGCGCGGCATAGAACTCGTTGAGAAGATCATTGCCGCCGCCATAATACATCCAGGCATTCATCTGGCGCACATTCATGCCAAACGGCACGGCCGTCGCCAAAGCAAACGTCGGATCCTTGCCCCAATAATAGTATGAAGCGGTATGACAGAGCTCCACCGTTCCGGCCGCTGCGGCATCAGCGGCCTGCAGACCCGGCACGAGTTCGTTGGCAGCAAACACCTGAATATCGAAATTGCCGTCAGTGGCCGCCTTCACGTAATTGGCCATTGTCTGGGCAGCGCCAAATATTGTGTCCAGCGCCTTCGGAAAAGACGATGTGCAGCGCCAGGTAATCTTGGGCGCCGATTGCGCAATTGCCGGCGCTGCCAGAGTAGATGCGGCTCCGGCAAGGCCCGCGGTTTTGATAAATGAACGACGATCCATAAAAAATGTTCCTCCCGTTTTTTAAGATCAACACTAGAGCATTTTCGCTTTTGACGGAATCGTCAAAAGCAAAGGACAATGCGACAACTCAACAACTTAGTGCGTGTCTGCGCTTCTGTGAAACGCTGACACGCTCTTGGGCGAAATGGGCGCCTTGAGCCGCGAATGCAACCTTCGGCAGACTGGCATGGCGCATATTTTGAGTAAAGGCCCACCAAAGAATCATGGCAGGCATGTTGCATGCCGCAATTGCCCGGGGCAGTGCGACGCGTTACAATGCGTCAAATCAGGAACTGAAAATGCCAAGACCCCTTGTTGCCATCGCCGCCGATACCCGCTTCCATGACGGATACACTTGGCATGGCACGCCGATGACCTATCTCGAGGCCGCCATTGGCATTGCCGAAGTGACGCCGCTTCTGGTTCCCGCCTTCGGTGAGCGGCTTGACCTTGATCTCATTCTCGACGCCGTTGACGGGCTTATGGCGACGGGATCAAAAACCAACGTTCACCCCTCGCTCTACGGGGCGGCGCCAACCGTGGCGCACGAGCCTTATGACGAGGCGCGCGATGCGACGTCCATTCCCCTGATGCGCCGCGCTATTGAACGCGGCATCCCGGTTCTGGCGATCTGCCGCGGCTTTCAGGAACTGAACGTGGCGCTGGGCGGAACCATCGCCACCGAAATTCAGGAACTCGCGGGCAAAATGGACCATCGCGCGGCGGTCAGCGACAATCAGGCCGAACGTTTCAAGATCCATCAGAATGTCCACGTGCGCGAAGGCAGCTGCCTTGCCTCGATCATTGGCGCGGGCGACGTCAAGGTCAACTCGCTGCACCGGCAAGCCGTTGAACACCTTGCCGCAAACCTTGCCGTTG
>JANNRN010000270.1:0-6199 GCA_031401375.1 Phyllobacteriaceae bacterium
CAACAGCCAGCTTGACGGCATCATGGCTAAATGGATGGGCTTGATGTTCGACCGCTGGATCGGAGCCGATTACGAAAAGGGGCTAGCCAAACTCAAAGTCGTTGCAGAAAAGCCATGAACCGCCCTTTGGCGTAATTCTCGTCAGGCGCCTGTTGCATCCGGGGCGTAGTTGGCCATAAACTCGGCGCTGGGTTCGATCGGCTTGATGACATCGATCAGCACACCGTTTGGGTCAGCGGTGATAAAATGCCGCTGGCCGAAGGGCTCATCACGCAAAGTTCTCAAAATTGGCAGCCCGGCAGCAATACAATCAGCATATATGCCATCCGGATCTTCGACCTCAAAATTCAACAATATGCCCCCTGCCCGGCCACGTGCCGTTTCCGGCACGGTCTCATGATCACCCTGCAAAATGCCCAGATTAACACTCGGGTCCTCTTTTGACTGAAGGTGAACATACCAGTCGCTCTCGAAAAGCGGCTGGAAACGGAAGTGATCCCGGTGGAACCGCATGGTCCCGCCGACGTCTCCCGTCATCAACACAGGATAATAGCTCGTCGTTTTCATCTCTTTCTTTCCTCCAAGCATTAACATACAATCAGCATGTATTCAAATAACATACAGGCTGTATGTATGCAACAGAAAAATGAACGCCGGACGAATCGTGAGCGGGCAGAAACGACGCGCGCGCTACTGATCTCCGCGGCGAGAAAATTGTTCGTCGAGAAGTCGTACTCCGCCACAGCAACGCCTGAAATTGCTGACGCTGCAGGCGTGACGCGCGGCGCGATGTACCATCATTTCGAAGACAAGCAGGCGCTCTTCAGGGCAGTTGTTGAACAAGAGGCGGCCGCAGCCGCAACCGAAATAGAGACCGCCTCGAATCAGTATCCGAGTGCGATGGAAGCGCTTGTGGCCGGAACGAAAGCGTACCTGAATTCAATGTCCGTACCCGGTAGAACAAGATTGATGCTGCTCGACGGCCCGGCGGTTCTTGGGCGCGAGACCATGGATAGCATAGACGACCGGAACGGAAATCGCACGTTGCGAGAGGGACTCGACCAAGCCATACGCGCAGGCGAGATCAAGAAACTGCCGCTGCAAGCCCTGACAAGCATACTTGGCGCTGCATTTGACCGGGCGGCTCTTGCCATCGGACAAGGCGCGAATGAGGTAGATCAAATGACCGTACTGATTGCCTTGTTTGACGGACTGAGAAGGAAGTCAGATTGATGTCAGTCGAAGATCTTGTCGCCGCTCTGGTCGACAATGAGTTCGGCTTTCCTCAACGCAAATTCCTCCGCCTCGTCTTTGCTCGAAAACACGTCCGCACGCACGAACCGGTGTTCGCGCATGGCCCCATCAATCTCTTTGGTGATGACGCCGGCCAGTCGAAACTGTCCGCCCTCTTTGATCGGCGCAGCCGCGAGCATGAAGCCCTTGTACTCTCGTCCCGCAGACTTGGGCGTTCCCGCTTCCAGTTGCGGTTTGTTGCCGAAAATGGATCGCAGCCAAGACATGTCAACCTCCGGCCTGTTCACGAACTATTGACAGACTTGCGCTGTTGCCGTCGCAAAATCAAGGCGCCAAGCTGTGTTACACTGCTCGTGAGAGCGGGCCAAACCAAACGGAGAAAAAGTCATGTTCCATAAAGGTCAATTTATGAGCGAAACACTTGTTCTGGACCGCCGCAGATTCCTCGCCCTTGCTGGCGGTCTCGTAGCCGCCGGCCTCTTGCCAAAAAGCGCAATGGCTCTTGCTGGACCCTATGCGTTCAAGCAAGGTGCCTATGATATCACGGTCGTCAGCGACGGCACGCTTTCGCTCAACATTGCCCAGGTCTTTCCCGGCGCGCCCGTCGATGAAGTCAAGAAACTGCTCGGTCCGGCGGTCGCGGGCGAGGAAGCAAGCGTTGAGATCAATGTTCTGCTGCTCAAATCCGGCAGCGACACAATCCTGATCGACACTGGCGCAGGCGGGAACATGTCGCCGACGGCCGGCAAGCTCATTGAAAGCCTCAAAGCCGCCGGGACAGAGCCTTCCGCCATCACCAAAGTCATTTACACCCACGCCCATCCCGATCATCTTTGGGGTTCGGTCGGCAAAGACGGCGCGCTGACTTTCCCGAACGCCTCGTTCCACATGGCCGAGACCGAATTCGGCTTCTGGTCGGCGCCGGATCTTGCCTCGAAAATGCCGAAGGAAATGGAAGGCATGGTCATGGGGATTCAAGGCCAGCTGGCTGCCTTGAAAGACAAGATGACTTTCTTCAAACCGGGCGCAGAAGTGGCCCCCGGCATTTTGGCGCTCGACACAGCCGGCCACACGCCCGGCCATGTCTCATTCGAAATGGCCGGCGGTGACGGCCTCATCCTGACCGGCGACGCCATCACCGCCGCCCTCGTCTTCTTTGCCCATCCCGACTGGAAATTCGGCTTCGACGCCGACCAAGCCGCAGCTGGCGCTGCCCGGCGCAAACTGCTGGACATGGCGTCGGCAGGCAAAAAGAAAATGCTCGGCTACCACTGGCCCTATCCGGGGTTGGCCATGGCGGAAGCCAAGGATGGCGCATTTGTCTATGTGCCGGCGGGGTGAGAACCAGCAGTCGTGACTGCTCAAAAACCAAAAACCCGGCACAGCGGCCGGGTTTTGATTGTCAGCTATCCAAAAAGCTCCGCAGCTTCCTCGACCTTGACGGATGCTTCAGCTTTCTGAGGGCCTTCGCCTCGATCTGCCGTATCCGCTCACGCGTTACGGAAAACTGTTGTCCAACCTCTTCCAGCGTGTGATCCGTGTTCATGCCGATGCCGAAGCGCATGCGCAGCACACGCTCTTCACGCGGGGTGAGGGAGGCGAGGACGCGGGTGGTGGTTTCGCGCAGGTTTGCCTGAATTGCGGCGTCGATCGGCAGCAGCGCATTCTTGTCCTCGATGAAATCGCCGAGATGTGAATCTTCCTCATCGCCCACCGGCGTTTCGAGGCTGATCGGCTCCTTGGCGATCTTCAGTACCTTGCGCACTTTTTCAAGCGGCATGGCGAGCTTTTCGGCGAGCTCCTCCGGCGTCGGCTCGCGGCCGATTTCGTGCAACATCTGGCGGCTGGTGCGCACGATCTTGTTGATCGTTTCAATCATGTGCACCGGAATGCGGATGGTGCGGGCCTGATCGGCAATGCTTCGTGTGATCGCCTGCCGAATCCACCAGGTCGCATAGGTCGAGAACTTGTAGCCGCGCCGGTACTCGAACTTGTCCACCGCCTTCATCAGGCCGATATTGCCTTCCTGAATGAGATCGAGAAACTGCAGGCCGCGATTGGTGTATTTCTTCGCGATCGAGATAACGAGGCGCAAATTCGCCTCAACCATTTCCTTCTTGGCGATTGCGGCTTCCCGCTCGCCCTTCTGCACCTGATTGACAATCTTGCGGAATTCCAGAACCGGAATGGCCGTTTCCTGAGCGACTTCCTGAATCTCGTTGCGGATCGTCTTGATCGTTTCCTTTTCGGATCGCGTGAATTCCTTCCAACCGCGGCCGGCCAGATTCGAAACCGAGTTCATCCAATTCGGATCAAGCTCAGAGCCGGAATATTCTTTCAGAAACTCTTCACGCTTGACGCCATAGGATTCGGCAAGTCGCAGCAGGCGGCCTTCGTTTTGCACAAGGCGGCGGTTGATATCATAGAGCTGGAGAACCAACGCCTCAATACGGGCGTTGTTCAGCGACAGAGATTTGACGGCGGTGACAAGTTCATCCTTGAGCTGCTTGTAACGCCGTTCCTGGCTCGTTGAAAGGTTGCCACTTGCCGACATCCGGTTTTCGACTTGCTGATCCTGCAACTTGCGAAGTTTCTTGTAGGTGTCGGCGATGGAATCAAAAATCGCCATAACGGTCGGCCGGATTTCTGCTTCCATCGCAGCCAGCGACAGATTGACCTCGTCCTCGTCTTCCTCTTCTTCCTCAAGCGGAATGCCTTCGCCGCCGACATTGGTGATGTCGTCATCATCACGGCGCGCGTTATATCGCTTGGTGCGCTCATCAATGCGTGCCTTCACCTCTTCGGCAGGGCGTTCAACTTGCGGGGCAGCCTTGGCCTCGGGGCCGGCATAGGTGGTTTCAAGGTCAATGATTTCACGCAGCAGCGTGCGGCCTTCGTTCAGCTCGTCGCGCCAGATGATGATTGCCTGAAAAGTCAGCGGACTCTCACAAAGCCCTGCGATCATTGTTTCGCGGCCAGCTTCGATGCGCTTGGCGATAGCGATTTCACCTTCGCGCGACAGCAGCTCTACAGCGCCCATCTCGCGCAAATACATGCGCACCGGGTCGTCCGTGCGGTCAGTCGGTTCTTTTTTGGCGGTGACGGCAACAACAGCTGAACCGGTCGCTTCGACAATGTCGCCGACCTCTTGTTCCTCTTCTCCCGCCTCTTCTTGGGCTTCTTCAGCGCCTTCGTCATCTTCGACAACGTTGATACCCATGTCGGAGAGCATGGACATTGTGTCTTCGAGTTGGTCGCTGGTTACTTCCTCGGCCGGGAGCACTGTGTTCAATTCGTCAAGAGTGACATAGCCGCGCTTCTTGGCAGCCTTGATCATCTTTTTGACGGCGTCGTCGGAAAGGTCGAGCAGCGGACCGTCATGCGTGGTTTCGCGTTCGGTCTCCGCTTCGTCCTTTTCCTTCGTCTTGGTCGCCATGCAAATGTCTCCGTACGGGATTTCGTCGAGGCGCCCGAAAAATCCAATTCAGGGACGCATGCATTCGGTGAGTAACCCGTGTAATGTTAAAGTGCGATTAACCCTGTTTACCCAAGCAAAGCACGGGTTCTGACATATAGATGTGGTTTCCGGCCGGATTTACAATCAAACCGAGGCGAACTCCCGCGCCCTGATTCCGGCAAAACGCACATTCGTCAAGCCGGTTTTCATGATTCGGGTCAAAAAGCGAATCAATTTTGGGATTTTGGTCTGTTCAGCTCATCCGCTGCGCGACGCGCGGCCCGAAAGGACGCCAAATCCGTCGAGCAGCGCTTCGGTCGCGTTAACTCTGTTCATCTGACGTTGAATGTCGAGCAAACGCTCGAGATTCTCGTCATTCGAGTCTGCGGCAAGAGCGGCCTCGGCGGACCCCAGTTCATTTTTGAGATTCTGGGTGAGATGATGCAGATGCAGTGCCTGACGCCACGCCTCACGCACATCCTCAATTGCCGCATCCGGCATGGCCACCCAGAGTTTTGAACGCGCCACAAGCGTTGCCAACTTCTCCAACGTTGGCGTGCATCCAGCACCCGAAAGGACGTGATGGAGGTCCTCGGGCGAGGAATTCGCGGTATCCGATACCGCCGACAAAATGGCACGGTGCAGACTTTGAAGTTCCTCGTTCGGCAGTTCCATATCGGTAAAGCCCGACAGGTCCTCCTCAATGAGCGCCGGATGGTTGATCGCCATCATGAGAATAGCTGCCTCGCGCAATGAAATCCCCGACAATGGACCTCTCACCAGGGCAGAACGAGCCAAATTCTCCGAGACGGCTATGCGTCCCTTGGCCTGGGCAACTCTGCCCGGGCCCTGGGAGAGTGGACGTTCAGTGCTGTTGCGAGGCCGGTCGCTGAAGCCGAAAAAGGAACGCATCCGCTCTCGCAGATCCTGTGAATAATGCCGGCGCACGCTCTCGTCGGTGATTGGGGCCACGATGTTGCGCAGCCGCTGTTCGAGTTCGGCCCGCCGCTCGGGTGTGTCGAACGTGCCGGAGCCTGTCTCGCGCGCCCAGATCATGTCAATCAAGGGCCGTGCCTCACCAAGCACTCTGGAAAAAGCATCAGACCCTCCAGATTTCACCAGATCATCGGGATCTTTTCCCTCAGGCAGTACGACAAACCTCATCGATTTGCCGGGCTTCAGGAGGGGAAGCGCCAAATCAGCCGCGCGCATGGCGGCCTTGATCCCGGCCTTGTCGCCATCAAAACACATCAACGGTTCAGGAGCCATGCGCCAAAGAAGTTCGAGCTGGTTTTCCGTCAGCGCCGTGCCAAGCGGAGCTACCACATGATCAAAACCAGCTTGCGACAGCGCAATGACGTCCATGTAGCCTTCAACCGCAATAACCGTGCCCTTCTCCTGAACAGCCTTGCGGGCCCGGGCGAAATTATAGAGGATTTGACCCTTGTGAAAGAGTTCGGTCTCGGGCGAGTTGAGATACTTGGCCGG
>JANNRN010000271.1:0-4642 GCA_031401375.1 Phyllobacteriaceae bacterium
CTTGTCGGCAGGGCGAAGGCTGTAACAACGCAGCTGTTCGGCAACCTCAACGAAACTGGTGGCGACCGCACGGTCGCAGAGCGTGAACACTGTATCCAGATGCATGGCGGATCTCGACTGCGGCATCTGGCAGGCGATCACGCGCGTGGCGGCATTTCCTGCAAACAAGGCCCGCGCCAGCTGCCCCACCGCCTGCGGTGTCGAGCGCTCGCCCATGCCGACGAGAACGACGCCATTGCCGATCGGCATGATGTCGCCGCCTTCAAGTGTCGCCGGACCAAAGTCCTTTTCAGGGTCGCCCCACCAGATGTTGAAATCGCTGTCCTTGAAGCGCGGATGAAATTTGTAGACGGCGCCAGTCAGCAGCGTTTCCTGACGGCGCGCCGGCCAGTGCATGGGATTAAGGGTGACACCGCCATAGATCCAGGCGCTGGTATCACGCGTGAACATCAGGTTGGGCAGCGGCGGCGCGATGAAACCATGGGCCCCGAGATAGAGCCCGAACATGCCATGCGTCTTGAACGGCAAATCGCTGACGGTGATGCCGCCGACAAGAAACTCCGCCAACTGTGGGGTGGGCAGCTCGCCCAGCCAACTCTTCAGCTCATCGACCATGCCGATGCCGACCTGGTTTTCGGTGAACTTGCGATCCAACAGCCAGTTCAGAGCCGTTTTGTCCTTGAGCGTTTCCGCAAGGAGCGCATGCATTTCCAAAACTTCAACACCGCGCTCTTCCATTTTCACGACAAAGTCGTGGTGATCGTTCTTCGCCTCATGCACCCAGAACACATCGTCAAACAGAAGTTCGTCGCAGTTGGATGGCGTCAGCCTCTGGTGCGCCAGGCCGGGCCTACATGTGAGCACGGTCCTGAGCTTGCCGACTTCTGAGTGAGCGCCGAGAGGGGCGGGAGACGTCATACGGATTTCCTTGCTTGATTGGACAATGCTGAGTGATCAGGCGCTGATGGCGCCTGTCCACATGAGATAGCCTGCGACACCGGCGGCGGCCAGAATTGCGAGCGCAAGGACGGCTTCGCCTGCCGTGAATGCCCGCTCGTTCTTCGCCTTGCGCGCCCACCAGTAGAACAAAATGCCGGGTGCATAGAGCAGCGCGCACATCAAAAGGTAATTGGGGCCAGCCGCATAAATGAGCCACGCGCCATAGACTGTCGCAACAAGGCCGATGAACATGTCCTTCGACCGGCCTTCATTGGCGCCATAGCTTTCGCCTGTCATGGCGAGCTTGAAGGCATAGGCGCCGGAGAACACGTAAGGCACCAGAATGGCGGTGGAGGCGATATAGAACAGCGCCAGATAGGTCGAGTTTGCGTAGAAGGTGATGATCAGAAAAATTTGAACCAGAATATTGGTGATCCAGAGCGCGCCCGAAGGCGAGCCGTTCTGGTTTTCTGTCGCAAACATTTCCGGCATCATGCCTTCGCGCGCGGCCCGGTATGGGATTTCGGCCGCAAAGAGTGTCCAGCTCAGGAAAGCGCCGGATACCGATATGACGAGGCCGATGCGCACAAGCACGGAGCCCCACGGTCCAACCACTTTTTCAAGCACATCGGCCATTGAGGCCGCACCCGGCAATCCGGCGAGTTCCGGCTGTGTCATCACGCCGAACGACAAGAGCGACACGAGAAGATAGATGAGAAGCGCGGTAATGAAGCCGAGAATGGTAGCCCGCCCGATATCGCTGCGCCGCTCGGCCCGGCCCGATTCAACGCTTGCCCCCTCGATGCCGATGAACACCCAGAGCGTGACCAGCATCGTGCTCTTGACCTGCGTCATCACATCGCCAAGCGCCGGTACGCCAGCGCCCCAAAAGTCGAGATTGAAGGTTGGCAGGCTGAAAGCCACCAGAACCACAACGATGAAGATGAAGATGGGCGCGAGCTTTGCAATCGTCGTCACAATGTTGACGACCGCTGCCTGCCGGATACCCATCAGGATCAGGGCGTGCACGAGCCACAGGAATATGGAGGCGCCGAGGATGGCCTGCCACGTATTGCCCTCTGATCCGAACGCCGGAACGAAATAGCTGAGCGCGCCAAAGATCAGCACGGCATAGGAAACATTGCCGATCCATGCGCTGAGCCAATATCCCCAGGCGCTGTTGAAACCAATGAAATCTCCGAACCCGGCGCGGGCGTAGGAATACGGCCCGGCGTCAAGGTTTGGCTTTCTGGTGGAAAGCCCGCGATAAACGAAAGCCAGCGCCAGCATGCCGAAACCGGTAATGAGCCAGCCAAGGGTTACGGCGGCGGGAGACGCGCCCTTTGCCATGTTTTGCGGCAGGCTGAAAACGCCGCCGCCAATCATTGAACCAACGACGAGCGCTGTCAGCGACAACAGGCCAAGCTTGTTTGATTTGCGATCAGTCGAGACCGGTGTAACGGCAACGTGATTGGTGGTGCTCATTGAGACTATCCCTCCGATCGCAAGAACTCTTCCGTGCCCAGCCCGCCAAAGTCAGCAACCGAAAAACTCATCCGGTTGGCTAACTTGCCCACTGGCAATCATGATTTGCTATTTGGCCCGGCGCAAAATCGATTGCCTTGATGCATATCAATGGATTGAACCACTCGCTGAATGTCCGATCTTGATGCGCGGATGCGGCGCTTCATTCATGCTTGCGCCTTTTCCCAAGCGATCAGTGCCTGCTAGCCCGCGACGCAGAACCGTCTCCACCCAATCAAGAAGGGCTCTAAAATAAGGGAACGGGAAGCAGGAACCACGCACTGACCGCTGTGGCAAACGCCAGCGCTGTCGCCGCCGCAAGCGGCATCCAATAGGCAACGGTTCCAGCGAAAACCGCCAAGGATAAACGGCCCAAGGCGTTTGCCGCCAATGCGGCAAGCACCGCGCTTGCGATGATATCAACCGGTATGGCCTGCTTGGTCATACGCAGCGCGCTCAGCACCGCGACGTCAACATCAAATGCGCCGGAAACTGCCGAAGTGGCGATGAGACTGCCGCTTCCCTGATAGCTCACCATGGCCGCGCTGATCAAGGATACGGAAGCAAACAACGCCGCAAATAAAAGCAGAGGGCCAAGATCGAAAGGGTTGCGCGAACCGCCGGCATAGTCGCGTTGCTTGTCGTCCATCGTCAGGAAACCTGCGCCGCAGGCGGCGAAAGTCATTGCCGCGGCAAGTGCCGGTATCGCCAGGGCAGCCATGACGCCGGGTTCCAGGGCGAGGACGATTGCCAGGACCCGCAGGATTGACACCATTGCGGCAAACGCGGCGGCGCCGGCCAGCGGCCACGGACGGCCTCCTGCCTTGGCATTGCGGGCAAAAGCCAATGTCACGGCGGTGGAGGAAACCAGGGCGCCTGCAAGGCCGCTGACAAGCAGACCCTTTTGTGCTCCGAGCACCCTGACGGCGATGTAACCCAGATAGGAAATGGCGGCAGTGAGCACCGTGAAGAACCAGATTTCCCAAGGGTTCAGTCCGCCCCATGGATCGATCGTGCGATCAGGCAGCAGCGGCAGGATGATCGCTGTCATCACGGCAAGCATCAAGGCCGAGCGCAGCTCGTTCCAGGTCAGCCGCTTTAAGAGGCCGTGCAGGATTTCCCGGCTGGCAAGAATTGCGGCAAGAGCGGCGCCTCCGGCTGCGGCGGCCCGAAAGTCTCCGGATACAGACAGGCCGCCAAGCGCGAAGACACTGAGACCTGCGATGACGCCGGTGACACTGAACTCATCATCGTGTTCGGCCTCATGCGACTTGAACCAGGCAAAGATCGCTGCAAAGCCGAGAAAGCCGGCCGCAAACAACATTGGCTGGTTGAACACTTGCGCCAGGCTCGCAAAGAGACCGCCCAGCAATCCGGAAATGCCGTAGGTGCGAATACCGGCCGTACGACTGCCGGCAGGCGCGTCACGCTCCCGCCATCCGCGCTCAAGCCCGACCAGAAGGCCGATGGCAAGTGCAAGGCCAAGGCGCAGGATCAATGTGTCCAAATCAAAATCTCACAAGCCGGTATGAACTTCTCCGTCATCATTGCGCGCGCGTCAACGTCTTGCCTTTCATGCGGCAATTCATTGTCAGCCGCTCCGCGCGCGCAGTGCGTTGAGGATCACGGCGACATCAATGACTTCCTGCAAGAGGGCGCCTGCAATCGGCGGCAACAAGCCAAAGGCTGCGGCGACCATGGCGGCGCCGGAAAGCGCGAGCCCCGCCACAATGCTTTGCAGCGCAATGGCGTGGGCGCGGCGCGCCACCAAAAGCGCGTCGCCAATGAGATCAAGGCGGTCGGCAAGCACGACAATGTCCGCGGCCTCGGATGAAGCCGTGGCGCCGCGCGCGCCCATCGCAACGCCCACCGTCGCCGCTGCAAGGGCAGGCGCGTCATTGATGCCATCGCCAACCATCATTGTGGGGGCGCGGCTTTTCTCCAGCGCCACCGCGTCGACTTTTTCCGCGGGCGTGCAATTGGCCTGAATGGCGTCGAGCTTGAGAAGCGCGCCGATTGCTTCCGCCGTTTCGGCGTCGTCGCCCGTCACCATGACAACGCGGGAAATTCCTGCCGCTCTGAGCATGCCGATCGCCAAGGGCGCATCCGGGCGCATGCCGTCTCCCATGACAAACACCGCCGCAAGAACGCCGTCCATGGTCATGAAAATTGTCAGCAC
>JANNRN010000272.1:0-5925 GCA_031401375.1 Phyllobacteriaceae bacterium
GTCGCCCTTGGCCGCGCTCATGGCGAAGACGGTCGCCGGGAGCAGGCCGCCGAACCAGCCGTTGCCAATGTGATAGGGCAGCGACATGCCGGTATAGCGGATGCGGGTCGGGAACATTTCCACCAGCCAGGCGGCAATCGGGCCGTAGACCATGGTCACGTAGATCACGAGGATCGTCAGGATGCCGATGATCTTGGTCCAGCTGACTGCGGCCGGATCTGCAACCATCTTGAACGCACCGGCGCCCTTGACGGTATAGACCGGCACTTCCGCATCGGTAATGGCCTTGGCTTCGTCAGCGGTCAACAGCTTGGCAGTGACGGTGTCGGCGACTTTTGTCATGGCCTTTTCGCCGCCTTCGATGGCCGCAATGTCGAGCTTGGCTTCAGGATTTGCCGCAACAAGCGCCGCAAGCTTGGAGCCTGTGACTTTGACCGGATCGCGCACCAGCGGATAGCCGCCGGCCTGCATGGCAAGATTGACGCCCTTTTCGAACGTGCCCTTCATGCCAGCCGCTTTGTCGCCAGCCTTGATCGCGTCATAGGCTTCGACCTTGGCGCCGCCGAGCTCGATTGAAGCAACTGAACCTGCCGCTCCGTCCACCAGCTTGTAGGGCACCGAGTTGCGGGTCAGGAAGGCCGTTGCAATGTCGCAAGAGGTTGTGAACTTTGCCGTGCCTGTCGGATTGAATTGGAAGTTGCAATCCTTGGGATCGGCAGTCACTGTTGCGATGGAGTTTGTCTGCGCCGCCGCAAGCGCCGGGTTGGCGGCCTCCGTCAGCATTTTGAACAGCGGGAAGTAGGTCAGGATGGCAAGCGCAAGTCCCGCCATGATGATCGGCTTGCGGCCGATCTTGTCCGACAGCCAGCCGAAGACAATGAAGAAGCCGGTCCCCAACAGAAGCGAGGCCGCGACCATATAGTTCACGGAGGCTGCATCAACCTTCAGAACGTTCTGCAGGAAGAACAGGGCGTAGAACTGGCCCGTGTACCAGACAACGGCCTGACCGGCGGTTGCGCCGAGCAGCGCCAAAATAGCGATCTTGGCGTTTTTCCACTGGCCGAATGCTTCCGAAAGCGGGGCCTTGGACTGTTTGCCTTCTTCCTTGATCTGCTGGAAAACTGGCGACTCATTCATCTGCAGGCGAATCCAGACGGAAACGCCCAAAAGGATTGCTGAAAGCAGAAACGGAATGCGCCAGCCATAGTCCGCGAACGCTTCTTTGCTCATATTGGTTTGCAGCGCGAGGATGATGACCAAAGACAGGAAAAGGCCAAGCGTCGCGGTGGTTTGAATGAATGAGGTGTAGTAGCCGCGCTTGCCGGGAGGCGAGTGCTCGGCCACATAGGTCGCCGCGCCGCCATATTCGCCGCCGAGCGCCAAGCCCTGCAGCATGCGCAGTGCAATCAGAATGATTGGCGCCAGAATGCCGATAGTCGCCGAGCCGGGCAGAAGTCCGACCAGAAAGGTCGAGGCGCCCATGATCACGATCGTGACCAGGAACGTGTATTTGCGGCCGACCATGTCGCCGAGCCGGCCAAACACCAGCGCGCCGAACGGGCGCACCAGAAAGCCTGCGGCAAAAGCCAGCAATGCGAATATGTTACGCGTTGCTTCCGGATATTGCGAAAAGAAGGCCGCGCCAATAAAGGCCGCCAATGATCCGTAGAGATAAAAATCGTACCATTCAAAAACGGTTCCGAGCGAAGAAGCGAAGATGACCTTCTTTTCCTCCCGCGTCATGCCGCGGGATGCTGTGCCCGCCATTGCTACGTTTGCCATTGCAAAATTCCTCCACTTGCTGTGCAGCGTTTTCGCGAGACCGCCGGTCGCACAATGCGCAAATCCTTGATTGGGCGTCTCGTCCGGGCGACGTTGTGCCAGAAAATGCATGCCGCCAACACCGGTCCTTTGGGCTTACGACCAAAGACTCATAGGCTGGCGGCCTCATTGCGAGGCCCTGCCGGTCATTTGTTCCGGTTGACTCTTCCCCAATTTCCCTTATGAGCGGCAGCGGAAAAGGAAAGTCTCATGCGCGGGCTCCGTCAAGCCATTGTTGATTTGTTTGTCGCGGGTCTTGCCCGTGATCACGCTCGCCTTTTTCTCGCAAAAACCACCGCAAAGAAAACCACCAAACAGGTTTGACCGCCTTTGCCTACCCGATGCTCCCCCGGGCTGGCGGGGTGAGACGAAACCACGTCATCATGACGGGTTTGGGCGGGGAGAGGATAAAGGGAAATTAGTGACATGAGCTTCAAAATAGCAATAGCCGGGGCGACGGGAAACGTCGGCCGCGAAATGCTGAACATTCTCGAGGAGCGCGGTTTTCCCGCGTCGGAAGTTGTGCCGCTCGCCTCGCGCCGTTCGATCGGCTCCGAAGTCTCTTATGGCGACCGCACGCTGAAGGTTCAGGTGCTCGACCAGTATGATTTTTCCGACACCGATATCTGCCTGATGTCGGCGGGCGGCGAAACCTCCAAGCTGTGGTCGCCAAAGATCGCGGCGCAGGGCTGTGTCGTCATCGATAATTCATCGGCGTTCCGCTACGATTCAAACGTTCCGTTGATCGTGCCGGAAGTGAACCCGGACGCCATTGCCGGCTTCACCAAGCGCAACATCATCGCCAATCCGAATTGCTCGACTGCGCAATTGGTGGTGGCCTTGAAGCCTCTGCACGATGCAGCGGTGATCAAGCGCATTGTCGTGTCCACCTATCAATCCGTGTCGGGTGCGGGTAAGGAAGCGATGGATGAATTGTTCACCCAGACCCGCGCCGTGTTTGTCGCCGATCCGGTGGTCACCAGGAAATTCTCCAAGCGCATCGCGTTTAACGTCATTCCCCATATCGATGTCTTCATGGAAGACGGCTACACGAAAGAAGAATGGAAGATGGTCGCCGAGACCAAGAAAATGCTTGATCCGAAAATCAAGCTGACGGCGACGTGCGTGCGTGTGCCGGTGTTTATTGGTCATTCGGAAGCGGTGAACATCGAGTTCGAAAAGCCGATCTCCGCCAGCGAGGCCCGCGCCATCCTTGAAAACGCGCCGGGGTGCCTGGTGCTTGATCGCCACGAAGACGGCGGCTACGCCACGCCCATCGATTGCGCCGGCGAGGACGCAACCTTCATTTCGCGCATCCGCGAAGACATCACGGTCGAGAACGGGTTGTCGCTGTGGATCGTCTCGGACAATTTGCGCAAAGGCGCGGCGCTGAATGCGGTGCAGATCGCCGAGTTGCTCGTGGCGCGCGGATTGATCAGGCCGAAACTGAAGGCGGCGTAAGGGTTTCAATCTTCTTGCCTATGGTAGGAAACTTGCCTACTATCTTTGCAAGGAGATGAACCATGGCAAATGTCGAAAAAATCAGTGTCGCGCTGACGCCCGAAATGGCGGCGATGATGCGCGAAGTCGTCGGATCGGGCGAATATGCATCGGCCAGCGAAGTGATGCGCGAGGCGCTGCGGGAGTGGAAATTCAGGCGGGGGCAGCGCGACAAGGCGATTGAAGAGTTGAAAAAGCGCTTGGACGAAGGCCGGAACAGCGGGCCGCTGATCGACAGCGACGAGGTGTTTGACGAGATTTTCGCTGAACTTGATGCGATGGACACTGAGTGAAAGTCCGGTTCAATCCGAAGGCCAGAGCTGACTTGCAGTCGGCGGTGCGCTACATCGCAGCTGACAGTAAAAAGGCCGCGCGGAGCTGGGCAGCGTCAATCCGTGACAATTGCGCCAGACTTGGAGAAACGCCGGGACTTGGCGTTCCCAAGCCTGAACTCGGGCCGAATGTCAGAATGCTTGTTGTGGGGAGCTATCTGGTTTTCTACGAGGTAGGTTTAAACGGCGTCGAGATCATCAGAATAATGCATGGGGCGCGGGACTGGCAGGAAATTTTGTCGGCGCAGGCATTACAAAGTTAGCGATCCGCGCCTCTCCGAGATTGGTGGCTGATCTCGGCCATTGGTGAAATTATCGCATCTCGCGGCGGTCGATTGACCTATTGCCAGTGCGCTTGGCGATTTTATCTAATTCCGGACCTTGGCACCTGTCAGCGAAGCGATCAGGGCCGAAGACCGGCTGGCGATGGTGGTCGACTCTCGGAAGATGACCTCGTTTAGCTCTCGGACACTTTTGTCATTGAGATTAGCTAACATCTCCAACCCGCCATTGGGCACCATACAGACGACGATATCAGAAGCGATTGGGAGCCATACTTCGACTTCCGGATCACCGAGAGTGCTTTGGTTTTTTGGTGCAAGTTTGGTCACAGGTTTTGTCCCAATGATGAAGCTCTTGTTAGGTTTCAATATACGACCAACGGCAAGCCCAAGCTGGTTCAGCGCCGACTGAACAGTTTGACCCGGATCACGTAGGGTGACTACCCTTGCGCTACGCTTTATGTCTTTCTTGAATGACGACTTCTGCACCAATGAGCGCTCATCGTCGGTCATTGGTCGAAACTGCTTTTCGAAGTCCTGTAGCACCTCGTCCAAGACCACTTCAAAATCCTGATCAAAGCCAGCCGACTTTAAGAAATCTGGACTGCGCTTCCATTGGTAATAGAGGAACTGGTCCCAGGTCTGTCGCTCAGTCTTCGAGAGATTTGGCAATTTTCCTGCGCGGGCTGCCCCGCAGATTTTTTGAATTAGACGATCAGCTTCTCCCTCCAATGCCGCGAAAAAAGCCTCAAGAGACGTGTCCTTTGTACCGTCCTTGTTGATGTGGGTATGGAAATCGTTCTCATAGAAAACGGCATCTGGTGTTGATCGGCGAATATGTGGATTGCTTCTATTGTAGACCCACAAAAGCTCATCCTCGTCGGTGAAGTTCTTGAGCATCATTACCGCAACTGTGTGATGTCTTCTGGGTGGTTTGGCCTGTTTCATTGGCATGAAAGTCTCGCGCGAATCACTTCGGCGAAAGCGTAGCAGCAGCAAATCCAAAATGCAGAAACAGTCGCCACTTCGTCCCAAACCCCTTCCGGATCGGCATGGTCGCACCATCTGAATAGTCTCGCCCTGCGGGCTCCGCACATCCAGACGGCGCAGCAAACTGTCAGGCGAACACCGGCAGAGCTCAATCTATCGAACTGACATTTCAACAGAGCATATAAATGTCCAAAGCCAGGCAACACTTGCCCCACCCGCCCAAAATGCCAAAGATGTCCATAATCAAGCCAAAGGACCTCCGCCATGAAAGCCATGACCGCCGCTGACGCCAAGAATTCGTGGGCACTTTTCTCGACGCTGTGCAGCGCGAGCCGGTAATTGTCACAAAGAAGAACCGCCCGGTTGGAATGATGCTGTCCATGCAGGATGTGAAGACACTGTTTAGAGACAATGAGGACAACGTGATTTACGCGCTTGAGGAGGCGCGCATTGATGAGAAACTCGCAATTGCGCGTCAGCAGGTGAAAGAGGGCAAGGTGACACTGGCCGACGGCACGTTCTTTGAAGCAATGCGCGAACGAATCCGCGCGAAGTACATGTCAAAGTGAGCCCAAATGGCCTGTTCGATCCCTGACCTTTCTTGATGAATTAGAAAACCGCACTGTCGGTATGCTCTCGGCCTTTCCTCTCTCAGGGCGGAAATTCAAAGACGAGACCCTCTACTTTCCAATCGAAAGATATGTGGTGATTTATGAGGTGAATGAAGCCGGAGAAATCGTGAACGTGCTTCACATCGTCAGCAGCCGAATGGACTGGAAGAAATAAGAGCGCGCAGCGCTCAGGCACGGCGCCCAACTCCTTCACTGCCTCGCACGCCGTTCATATCTGGTAATTCTCCCCCCAATCCGCCATATACCCCCAAACAACACGAGGCCGCCGATGGCTGCTGAGGTAAATTTCGCCAGGATGAACGGGCTCGGCAACATGATTCTTGTTGCCGACATGCGCGCACGCGCGGACCGTATTCTGCCGCAAGCCGC
>JANNRN010000273.1:0-3438 GCA_031401375.1 Phyllobacteriaceae bacterium
GGCTGGCGTTTGGCCTCGCTTGCCCGGTTGAACTGGCTGCGTGAATAGTCGATGCCGCCGACCATGGCGCGCACCGCGCCGGTGCCGTCGACCGAAACCAGCGCGCCCTGGCTCACTTGCATCTTCTTGCCGCTCTTGGCGATCAGCGCCCTGATCGACTTCTCGCCGACCTTCTGCAGCGTCAGATCAATCGTCGTGTCGACAATGACATCTTCCTTGATGTCGCCGACCAGCGCCGGCAGTTCACGCATGATCTGATCGGCGACATAGTTCTCCGAGCCTGTCCAATAGGCGGCAGCTTTTGTCGCCGGTCTGCCGGCTGCCGAATCGAGTTCCCGCTCGCCAACCATTCCCTGATCGCGCATGGCGGCCATCACCAGCTCCGCGCGGGCGGAAGCCGCCTTTGGGTCGTTTGCCGGCGAAAGGCGTGACGGGGCTTTCAAAAGTCCGGCGAGCAACGCCGCCTCTGGCAGGGAAACATTCTTGGCGCTCTTGTTGAAATAACGGCGCGATGCCGCCTCGACACCGTAGGAGTTTGATCCGAAATAGACCCGGTTGAGATACATTTCGAGGATCTCGTCCTTGGAATATTTCTGTTCCAGCCACAACGCCAGCAGCACTTCCTGCACTTTGCGCTCCAGCGTGCGGTCCGGCTTCAGGAATAGGTTCTTGGCCAATTGCTGTGTCAGTGTCGAGCCGCCCTGCACCATCCGCCCCGCGGTGACATTCCTGAGCATGGCCCGTGAAAACCCGATCGGATCGAAGCCGAAATGGCTGTAGAACCGGCGGTCCTCGATGGCGACCACGGCCTGGGGAATGTAGGGCGACATGTCGTGCAGGCCGACCGCCTCGCCGCCGGTTGAGCCGCGATTGGCAATCAGCTTGCCGCCAACCCCGATGATTTTCACATTGGGCGGCCGGTCCGGCACGGCCCAAGTCGTCGCGCTCGGCATTTTCGAACCGTAGTAAACGACCAGTCCCGCCGCGCCGATGCCCGCCCAAATGCAAAGGATGAACGCCCAATAGACCAGTGTGCCGATAATGCTTGTGCCCCGCCGCGCGCGCGAGCGCCGCCCGCGTTTGGGCTTGCTCCGGTTTCGGCGTGGCCGGGATGCGCGGTCGTCCTGCGTCGCTGAGAACCCGCCGCCGCGCCTGCGCGCACCGTCCTCGAAGCTCGGTTCGATCCTGTTGCTGCCGCTCGTTCTCAAACCATCACACCATCAAACGGAGATAGACGAATGCCCGGATTCGCCGTGAACCTGCCGATGAAGTCTAAATGCGGCGATTTAAGGTGGGGTTAACCCTGAGACGGACGCATCAATCACCTTCCGCCAGCTTCCGCGCCGGGCCACCGTCTGAAATCCGGTGCTGGAGGCTGTTCAGCCAAAGATGCAGACTGTTCTTCTCGCTGCAGCGGCGGAGTTCGTTGTGCAGACGCTTGGCCGGTGATTTTCCTCACCCCTTTCTTTTCTCGCTTGGCCATCCGATATTGGCGCCAAGGGAGAAAAGATGGACCAGGGCGACACACTTCTTGACCGCATCGGCGCATTTCTGGCGCGCCGGCTCAATTCGCAGTCTTCGGGCTACAAGCCGTTTACGCCCTCGGATCCGCAAACTCTGCGCCGCGTGCTCGAACCCGGCGACATCCTGCTCATTGAGGGCAACCAATACGTTTCGAATGCGATCAAGTACCTGACGCAATCGACCTGGAGCCATGCTGCATTTTTTGTCGGCGATGCGCTGCCGCGTGATTCAAGCGGCGGTCCGCGCCCCCAGTTGATTGAAGTGGTGCTCGGCGATGGCTGCATTGCCTCGCCGCTCGAAAAGTACAGCACCTACAATACCCGCATCTGCCGCCCGGTGGCGCTGGTTCCTGAAGACCGGCACAGGCTGGTTGATTTCATGGTCTCAAGACTGGGCACGCGCTACGACACCAAGAACATATTCGACATGCTGCGCTATTTCTGGCCGACGCCGCCCGTTCCGGTGCGCTGGCGGCGGCGCATGATCGCTTTCGGGTCCGGCGAGCCGACGCGCACCATCTGCTCGACGTTGATTGCAGAAGGATTTCAGAGCATCGGCTATCCGATTTTGACGGAGGTGACGCTGGCGCCGGGCCGCGCTTCCGCCCAGTCCGAGTATTCGCGCCGCGAAATCCTGCACATTCGCCATCACTCGCTTTACACGCCGCGCGACTTTGATCTGTCACCCTACTTTGAGGTGGTCAAGCCGACCATCGAACATGGCTTCGACTATAAAAAAATCGAGTGGCACGCTCTCCCAACGGACGAGAGCCCCTATGCAATATGACAAGGCTTTCACCGACGCGCTGCAATTTGTCTGGGGCGAAGGGTTTTTGTCACCGGGTGGACCGGCCGAGGTCGATGCCCTTGTGGAAGGCTGCGGCATAGCGGGTCTGAACGTGCTCGATATCGGCTCCGGCCTCGGCGGTGTCGACGTGCTGCTGGCCTCCCGTCATGGCGCGGGCGAAGTCATCGGCATTGATGTCGAGGAACAACTGATCGAGGCGGCGCGGGACCTCATCGCCGCAAAGGGCCTTGCCGACCGGGTGAGCTTTCGGCTTGTTGAACCCGGACCACTTCCCTTCGCCGATGCTGCGTTTGATATCGTGTTCTCCAAGGACGCCATGCTCCATATCCCGGACAAGCCGGCGCTTTATGCCGATGTCCTGCGTGTCTTGAAGCCAGGCGGCGCCTTCATCGCCTCCGACTGGCTTTGGGGTCCTGCCGCCGCCGCCAATCCTTTCGTGCTGACCTGGCTCGAAAAGAGCCATTTGAAAGTCACATTCACAACGCCGCCGGAAGCTGAAAGCGCCGTGCGCCTCGCCGGTTTCCACGATGTGACGGTCACGGAACGCAGCGCCCTCCTGCGCGCGGCCATCCTTCAGGAAATCGCCCTCTTGGAAGCGGGCGGGCTCGCCCGTCTTGCCGCCATCATTGGCGAGGAAAAGGCGGCGGAGCGGCTTGAATCGCCAAAGGCGCGGCTCGGCGCGCTCGACACGGGCCAGCTTCTGCCAAGCCATTTGCGTGGCCGCAGGCCCGTGTGAGGGCAACTCCCTACTTCGAGTAAGGCCCGAACAGTCCGGATTTCTCCATCAACACCGCGTATTGATTGCCCGCCTTCACCAGCGCTGTACCGTAGCGGTCGATCAATTCCTTGCGCCGGTCGGGGTTCTTTGTTGACGACAGCGCGCCCCAGATTACCGCAAACGTTTCCGCCAGCCTGCGCGCCTCGCCCAGCATGGCATCATCGTCCACGGCGCGGGTGAGATTCTGACCGGTCACCTTGCCGACGCCATTGACCGTGCGGGCTCCGGCAAAGACGAACCCTTCAGGCAGGTCGCCTTTCAGATTGGTCACTTGCCGGTACTGGATGAGATCGAAAATCTGGTCGACCGCCTGCTTTGCGCCTTCCACC
>JANNRN010000274.1:0-5126 GCA_031401375.1 Phyllobacteriaceae bacterium
AAATGGCGCGCTCGAAGAGATTCGAACTCCCGGCCCCCAGATTCGTAGTCTGGTGCTCTATCCAGCTGAGCTACGAGCGCGCATTGACGGCGAAGGCCCGTCAGGCGCGCTGATTAGTCGGTCATTCCGGCAAAAGCAAGTCGATAGCGGGAAAAATACTGACTTCGCCGCAAGTCGCGGCCGGTTACGCCGGTCCTGAAGCCAGTTTGCGCTTCTTCCAGTCCGAGATGGAGACCGGCTGATCGGGAATGCGGATCTCAAAATGCGCGCCGTTGTCGCGGTCATCGCGCAATTCGATGCTTCCGCCATGGGCGCGCGCAAGTTCGTGCGCTATGGCAAGGCCGAGCCCTGTGCCGTCCGCGCGCGTTGATCCGCGAAACGCCGAAAACAGGTTCTCCCTGGCCGCGATGCTTAATCCCGGCCCGGTGTCCTCGACCCCGATGATCGTGGTGGCGCCCATGCGCGCGCCCGTGATGGTCAGTCGCCGGTCCATGCGCGCGTCATGGGGACCGGACATGGCCTGGACCGCGTTCCTGCACAGATTGGCGATGACGCGGAACAACTGGTCGGGGTCCGCGTCAATGCTCAAATTGTCATCGACGGAGATGCTGACAGAAACCGCGCTTTGCGCGTCGAGGCCCAGGAGTTCGATGACTTCGTCAAGCAGCGGGCGCAGCGGCACGATCTTGCGCTTTGGCGGCTCTTCCCTGGCGCGCCCGTATGCCATCACGCTTTCCGAATAGGCCACCGCGCGGTCGAGCGCCTTGACGATGCGGGGGGCGACGCGCTGGACGAGGGGATCTGCAACCGAGGCGAGGCGGTCAGACAGCAATTGGGCCGGCGCCAACAGGTTGCGCATGTCATGGTTGATCTTGGAGATCGCAAGGCCAAGATCAGCAAGGTGCTTGCGCTCGGCAAACATGGCCTGGAGATGGGTCTGCATGCCCCCAAGCTCGCGCATGGCAACGCCAAGCTCGTCGCTGCGCCCGCCGTCGGAAATAATGCGGTCCGGTTCGTCCGGCGCCTCGGCAAATCGCAACATGCTCGCCGTCATGTTGCGGATCGGGCGGATCATGAGACGGTTGAGCGAAAAGAACAAAAGTCCGCCGGTGATCAGGGAGATGATCAGCGAGAGAATGAGAACATTGCGGGCATAAACCCAGATTGCAGCGACAAGCGGCGCGTCCGACAGCACGACCTCGATCTGCTTGCCGCTGTCGGCAATCGGGGAAAAGACGCGGATGGAGCGGTTTCCGCCTTCGATCAGCGTATCGAACGTATCGAGGATCGCCCGCATGCCGCCGGAATGCATCAGGTCGATCTGGCGATCCACTTTCTGCGGCATTTCCTCAATGGCAATGAGCCTTGATACGCCATCCGCCTTCAACCCGATCGCTTTGGCGCCGGTTGCCATGAGAATGTCGTCCTGGATGTTGCGCGGCAACAACCCGGCATCCTTGTTGACCACAACGAGCGCTGCGACCGCAGCCGTATTGACCCGGTCCTGCAGCCAGCGCATGCGGAAATTGGCGACCGATGGCACGAATATCAGCACTTCGGCGATCATGACAAACACCACCGTCATGATCAGCAGTTTGGTTGACAAGGAGCGCGCCAAGGGTGAGCCCTTGCGTGCGGGCATCACATCATTGTTCCTCGCGCTCTCGTCCATCAGTTTTCCGATCAGCCAAACCGCTGCAGGAAGGCAATCACCCGCCGGATCAGCGGTTTTCGCGCCAGTGGCGCATAATAGCTGGTTGCCGCGCGTTTTCCAATCTCGGTCATGGTCGGATAGGGCGCGACGTAGGATGCAAGGTCGGAGACCTTCATGTTTTTCGACACGGCGAGGGCAAAGAGATTGATCATTTCCCCGGCCCCTGCCCCGACAATTGATGCGCCAAGGATGCGGCCGTTGCGGCCGGCGATGATCTTGACCAATCCCTGTGTCTTGCGCTCGGCCATTGCCCGGTCGTTTTCGCTGTAGGGCCAGCGCAGAATGCTGATCGCGGTTTTGGCTTTTATCGCATCTGATTCCGTCACGCCGACATGGGCAATTTCCGGATCCGTGTAGGTCGCCCAGGGAATGTGGCGCGTGCTGTGCCTTGCCGGCAGGCGAAACAGAATGGAGCGCAAGACCACGCCGGCGTGATAGCCCGCGACATGGGTGAACTGCAGCCCGCCCGCCACATCGCCAATGGCATAGACGCGGCGATTGGACGTGCGCAGCTTGTCGGAGACCCTGATGCCGCGCCGGTCGAAGGCAATGCGCGCCTTTTCAAGACCAAGATCATTGACGTTGGCGGCACGGCCGGCTGCGACCAACAAATGGGTTCCGTCGATGGCCGTCTCGCCGCCCGCGCCGCCGATAAGCACACGCACGCCCGTCTTGCCGCGCTTTTCGACGGCCATGACCGGCGTATCTTCGAGTATCCTGATGCCTTCGGATCTGAGGTTCGCGAGCGCAATCGCCGTCAGTTCGGGATCATCCTTGCTGAGCGCCTTCATGGCTTCAATGACAGTCACCTGTGCACCGAGCCGCCGGTGCGCCTGAGCCAGCTCCATGCCGATGGGCCCGCCGCCGATCACGATCAGATGACCGGGGAGCCTCGTCCGTTCGAAAATGGTTTCATTGGTGAGGTACGGCACTTCCGCCAGCCCCTTGATCGGCGGAACAAAGGCCGAGGATCCCGTGGCAATCACGAAACGCCGCGCCTTGATCTCGAAATCACCGGCAATGACGGTATCCTTGCGTGTAAACCGTGCCTCTGCGGCAATGACCTTGACGCCGAGCGCGGTGAAGCGTTCGACGGAATCATTGGGCGCGATTTCGCCGATCACTTCATGAATATGCTGGTTGACGCGTTTGAAATTCACCTCCGGCTCGACATCGGCGACGCCAAACTTCGCGCCATGGCGCAGCGCGTGCGCATGCTTGCCCGCCGCAATCAGCGCCTTGGACGGCACACAGCCATAGTTGAGGCAATCGCCGCCCATCCTGCCCTTCTCGACAAGCACAACCGAGACACCGAATGAAGCAGCGCCGGCGGCGACGGACAAGCCGCCGGAGCCAGCGCCAATGACGCATATGTCAGGGCGAAGGGTTTGCATTCAATGGATCTTTTCGTGTGAAGGTTTGCGAAGCTTTTTGATGAGGAGCGGAATGCAGGCGACCACGGCAAGCGCGGCGAATGCCAGGGTAATCTGCGGGGTAACCAGATCTCCTACCGATATTTCGGTGCCCGCCTTGCGCGCCGCATCAATCACTGAATCCACGCCTTGACCGAGAAACGCATAGGCGAATGTTGCCGGCAATATGCCAAGGAACGTCGCGCCAATGAAGGAGCGAAGCGGGATGTTGAAGAGGGCCGGCGCGATGTTGACGAAGAAGAACGGGAAAACCGGCGCCAAACGCAGAACCAGAAGATAGGAAAAGGCGTCCCGCTTGAAGCCCTCCGCCAATGCGGCCGCGCGGCCTCCAACCTTGTCGCGCAGGAAATCCCCGAACGCGGAACGCGCCGCCAGAAACAGGAGCGTCGCGCCAAGCGTCGCCGAGAAAGCAACCATGATCCCGCCGGAAAGCCAGCCGAACAGAAACCCGCCAAAAATGGTGAGGACGGAGGCCGCCGGAAAGGAGAAAGCCACGGCAAGCGTGTAAAATACCATGAACGCGAAGGCGGAGCCCATGAAATTCGCGCTGACATAGGCTTTCAGCGCGGCGCGGCTTTCACCCAAATAAGTCAGTGACAGGAAGTCCTGCAGGCCAAATGCATAACCAAGAGCAAGGCCGGCCACTATCACGGCAACCGGCAAAAGCCGCAACAAGCCGCTCTTGGACTTCGTCATTGCCACCGGTGCTGCGTCCTTCAAAAGAATCGGCCCTTCAGACATCATTAAGACGCCAATCATAGTCGAAAGCGATGGCGTTTGCGGCGGAAATCGCCGCCTGCTTTTCCGGCGCCGCAAATCTCAGCCAGTGCGCTTTCAACCTCGTCTCGCCGCCGAAATCCGCACTGTACCAAGTGTATATTTTCGACGCCGTAATGCTTGAACCTTCGACGGTAACGCCGCGCTTGTGGTTGATATAGTCCTTGGCGCCCGCAAGCATCAGCGCCTCTGCGTTCCCGGCCGTGAAGGCCGATGTTGCAAGGTTGGGACAGGAATAGGAGGCGCAATTCAGCGCATAATGCAGCATCGGGTCGCCAAAAAGCGCCCGCAGGATGCGATGCTCAATATCGTCAAGTGACAGTTCCTGTCCCTCAACCGTCAATATGTTGGCCGACCAGGGTCCGGACCCAAACAGGCCGCCGCCGCCCAGATTGATCTTCTTGATCGAGGCGACGGGATAGCGCTCAACCACGACAGCCAGTGTCTTGGCGTTGTAAAGGTTGATCCAGAACGCCATCGCCCCGGATTTGGAGAATTGAGACGGACTTGCCGCCTGCATGGACGCAAGATAGGCCGCAAGCGCTGCGGCTCTTGATTTCAGACCCTTGTAATCGACGCGGTTGTAGCCCTCAGCGTCCGGCTGGACCACGCCCGCCAATATCTTGTCAAAAGCGGCGTGGTTGAACCCGCCGGTTCCAACCGATTTGAATTTTGAAAGGGGAGCGGCCGCATGCGCCATTGCCGGCAGTAAGCCCGCTACAGCGGTTGAGCTGCAACCTGCAAGGAAAATGCGCCTTGAAATCGGCA
The DNA here is from genome assembly GCA_031401375.1 of Phyllobacteriaceae bacterium. Classification (GTDB taxonomy): domain Bacteria; phylum Pseudomonadota; class Alphaproteobacteria; order Rhizobiales; family Rhizobiaceae; genus JANOYJ01. The sequence continues at coordinate 4,693 of JANNRN010000274.1, forward strand.
TGAATGTCTCAATTTGCAGTGTCATTGTCACCACATGCGCCGCCGCTCACTGAAGTTCAACCGGCATTACCCGCTCTCACGCCGAGTTGACGCTGCTTCAATGCGCCTTCACCCTCACGTGAGCGCCGCTTGCCCCGGCGAGGCAGCGCCCAGGTTAACTCGGATCAAGGTTGAGCGCTGCCAAACGATATTGGTCACAGGGCAACGACGGGCCAAACAAGGAAAAAGCCGGGGGAGGACCGGCTTTTTCTTTATGGGCCATGGCTACTTTACGCTGCCATGGTCTGGCGCGAACCGACGACTGGGAGGAAGATCGGGTTCGCGGCTATTCTGATGCGGGATTCATCAGACCCGCATCGTATCTTTTTCTAATTGCCAGTCTTCACCCGTTCGGGTGAATGGCCCGTTCGACTTAGGCGGCCTTGAATTCCTTG
>JANNRN010000275.1:0-4814 GCA_031401375.1 Phyllobacteriaceae bacterium
CTCAACGGGTAAGTGCCAAAGGCACGCTGATGGGTCCTTTGAAAGCAGATATTCATGGCTGTTTCCTCATGTTTAACGATGTTTGCCACAAACCTGCGCACCGCTGTGCAAAAACCACTTGATAGCTTCGGCAGGTCATGGTTATGGTTATAACCAGTTAGTTACTTACACGCAACGGCCATGAAGGAGAATCATGATGTCCAAGATCAGAACCGCAGCGCAAGCCGTGAGCCTGATCGGTGACGGCGCCGTTGTTGCAGTGAACTCGTCGTCCGGCCTTTGCTGCCCCGATGCAGTTCTGCAGGCGCTCGGAGCGCGGTTCGATGCCGAAGGGCATCCGCGCGGCTTGACCTCGATCCACCCGATCGCGGCAGGTGATATGTTCGGCACCAAAGGCATTGATCACATTGCCAAACCAGGCATGCTGGTGAAAGTCATTGGCGGTTCTTATCCATCGGGGCCGACCAACGCGGAGCCGCCGCTGATCTGGCAGATGATCCTGAAAGAAGAGGTCGCGGCCTATAATGTGCCTTCAGGCATCGTATTCGACATGTTGCGGGAAGGCGCGGCAAAACGCCCCGGCGTCCTCACCAAGGTCGGCATGGAAACCTTTGTCGATCCCGACCAGGAGGGTTGCGCCATGAATGCCGCGGCGCGGGCCAAGCCATTGGTGCGCCGCGTCAACTTCGCCGGCGAGGACTGGCTGCACTTTCCGGCGCTCGACGTTGATGTTGCGATCATCCGCGCCTCGACATCGGATGAAAACGGCAACCTGACCTTCGAGCAGGAAGGCGCGACCCTTGGTGCGATGGAAATGGCGCTGGCAGCGCATAATTGCGGCGGGCTGGTGATCGCGCAGGTGCGGCGCATTGCCCAGAATGGCTCCTTGCGCCCACATGACGTCAAGGTGCCCGGCATCCTTGTCGACGTCATCGTGGAAGCGCCTGAGCAATTGCAGACCACGGCGACACAATACGATCCGGCGATTTCGGGCGAGCTGTTCCGTCCTTTGAATACTTTCCGGATCCCCGAATTCAACGTGGCCAAGGTGATCGCCCGCCGGGTTGCGCAGGAAATGCGCGCAGGCTGGGCTGTCAATGTCGGCTTTGGCATCTCAGCGAATGTGCCGCGCGTGCTTTTGGAAGAAGGTCACCATGGCAAAGTCACCTGGGTGATCGAACAGGGGGCGGTGGGCGGCATTCCTCTGTTGGATTTCAAATTCGGATGCGCTTCCAACGCTGAAGCATTTGTGGCCTCGCCCCACCAGTTTTGTTACTTTCAGGCGGGCGGATTTGATTGTTCGCTGCTTTCATTCCTCGAAATCGACGCTGAAGGTTCGGTCAACGTCTCGCGCCTTTCGGCGACGCCGCACCGGACCGCAGGCGCCGGGGGGTTTGTCGATATTACCGCAAGGGCCCGCAAGATCGTCTTTTCGGGGAACTTCAATGCCGGCGCCAGGATGAGCTTGGTGGATGGCAAGTTGGTGATAGACAAGGAAGGCAAGATCGCCAAGATTGTGCCGAAAGTGGATCAGGTCAGTTTTTCGGGAAAGCGCGCGCGCATGCAAGGGCAGGATATCACGTATGTGACAGAACGCTGCGTGATCAGGCTGGCAGAGGAGGGGCTGGTTGTGACCGAAGTGGCGCCAGGACTTGATATCAGGCGCGACATCCTTGATCAGGCGGCCACACCTTTGCGTGTCGCCCCGGATGTGAAGCTGATGGATGCGGCCCTGTTGCAGCCTGGCCTGTTCGGGCTGGCGCTGTGATGGACGCCAGGCTCGATCTTTCGATAGAGGCCGGCATTGCCCGGTTGACTATTCGCCGCGCTGACAAGCAGAACGCGCTGGATGCGGAGATGGTGGATGCGCTTTTGCCGCTTTGCCGCCAGATCGAGCGCTCCAGTGCACGCGTCGTCATCTTGACCGGCGAGGGAGACAAAGCCTTTTGCGCCGGTGGCGATATCGCGGCGTGGAGCGAGGGGTCGCCGAGGGATTTCGGCCAGCACTGGGTGCGAGACGGCCACACCGCTTTCGATGCGCTGGCGCGCCTCGCCCAGCCGGTGATCGCTGTGCTGAATGGTCATGCGCTGGGTGGCGGACTTGAACTGGCGGCCTGCGCTGACCTCAGGATTGCAGAAGCGCATGTGAAAATTGGCCAGCCCGAGACAGGCCTTGGCATTATCCCCGGATGGTCTGGAACGCAGCGCACCGTGCGCCGTTTCGGCTCCCAGGTGGTGCGGCGCATGGCTCTGTTTGGCGAAATATTCTCAGCTGAGGAGGCTTTGGCGCTGGGCCTGGTGGATCAAGTTGTCGCCACCGGAGAGGGCATGACTGCCGCCGAAACGGCGGCGGCCGGGGTCCTGGCAAGAGGCAGCCGCGCGAGCGAAGTCACCAAGATGTTGATCAATGCGGCCGAGCGTGAGGAACACGAACGGGTGCTGGAGGCGCTGGCCGGCGCCGTGGCAGCAAGTTCTGATGAATTGGCCGAAGGTTTGGCGGCCTTCCGCGAGAAACGCAAACCCCGGTTCGGGGGAAAGGACTGACATGATCCGGCATTTTGTTGCGCTGCGCTTTCGCGCTGACGTTCCACAAGCGAAGAAAGCTGAATTGTATGACGCGCTGAATGGCCTTTCAGGCCATATCGACGGCATCCTCGCCTTCCACAGTTTTGTGAATGTCAGCGTGGAACTGCCGCTCGTGCGAAATTTCAACGATGGCTTCTGGCTTGATTTCCGCGATGCGGGCGTGCGCGATGCCTATCTGGTTGACCCGGCGCACCAAGCCATTGGCGCGCGCATCGTGGCTGAACTGGAGGGCGGTGCGGACGGAGTTTTTGTTTGCGACGTCGAGATCTGACGATACCCCCAGGACGAGCCTGCCTCTGCGGATTGATTGCCCCGTGCGTCAGCGTTGAACCATCAAGATATTGCGGCCAAGCTGAACCACCTCACCGCGTTGATTGATAACCTCGAGCGAGAGGTGGAGAATGAAGCGGTCTTCCCGCCGGGTTGGCCGCTTTTCCGAAATGGTGATTGTCGCGCGGATGCAGTCATCTGCCAGAACCGGTTGACGAAAAGTCCAATCCCAGCCAAGCGAGGCGATGGCGCGAAACTGGGCTGGAGCCTGGTTCTTGAGCCCGTCCACGAGTGAAAGAACGAGGAGGCCATGCGCCACCCGGCCGGCAAAGCCGTGCTTTTGCGCCGCCTCGCTTGTCATGTGGATTTCGAACCGGTCACCGGTCAGACCGGCAAAGCGGTCGATCAGATCCGCGGTCACATTTACATCGCCAGTTTCAATGCGGTCGGCGACTTCAAGATCGCCGAAGCCATAAAGTCCCGGGGGGAGCAGCCGGCCCATCAGGCGCGCTCTACCGGGGAACCGGCGCATCCGCGCGCAGCAGGCCCTTGGCCTTGAGATCAGCCCAGAATGCGGCGGGGATCGGGTGAGAAAACCAGGCGAGGTTCTGGTCCAACTGCGCCACTGTGCGGGTGCCCGCGATGAAGGACGGAATCGCCGGGTGGGCGACCACGAATTGCAAGGCGGCGGCAGGCAGCGGCACCTTGTGCGCGGCGCAGACAGCTTCGATTTTTTTCACCTTCTCCATGATGGCGGCAGGGGCCGGGGAATAGTTGTATTTCGCCCCTTCAACCGCGCCGGTGGCAAGAATGCCGGAGTTGAAGCCGCCGCCGACCACCACCGCCGCGCCGCGCGCTTCACACAATGGCAGAAAGTCGTTCAGCGCGTCCTGTTCCAGCAGCGTATAGCGGCCGGCCAGAAGGAAGCAGTCAAAGTCCCGGGCCTGAAGGGCGGCATGGCAGACTTCCCATTCATTCACGCCGACGCCGATGGCCTTGACGACGCCTTCGTCACGTAGCCTGGACAAGGCCTTCCATGACCCGTCCATCGCGGCTTTGAACACGTCGGGCTGGTCCTTGCCGCGGGTGAAAACGTCAATGTCATGAATGAAGCAGATGTCCATCCGCTCCAGCCCCATGCGCTGCATGCTGTCCTCAACCGAGCGCATCGTGCCGTCATAACTGTAATCGAACTGCATGTTGAAGGCGGCGCCATTGACCCAGGGCGAAAAGTTGATGGTTTCGCGTTTGGCGGGTTTCAGGATGCGGCCAACCTTGGAGGACAGGATGTAATCATCCCGCTTTTTCCAGCGCAGCGATTGTCCTGTGCGGATTTCAGAGAGGCCGTGACCATACATCGGCGCGGTGTCGTAGTAGCGCACCCCCGCGTCCCAGGCACGTTGGAACATCGCGTCCGAGGTTGCATCGTCGATTTCGCGGAAAATGTTCCCGACCGGCGCAGTGCCAAAGCCAAAGCTGGTGACCTCAAGATCGACGCGGCCGAACTTGCGTTTTTGCGACGGGTGCATGTGTCTGTCCTTCCTTGATTTAAGTAACCATATAGTGCATTACTAGCTTCTGAAATTGCAGCGCGCAAGTCCTGTCCGAGGGGAGGACAAATTCGGTCTTGACCTGCGCCATGCGTTGGAAATAATGTAACCAGATAGTTACTACGCCAAACCAAAAGGCCTGCCAGATGTATCTCAACGAGACCCATGAACAAGTTCGCGACACGGCGCGCGCCTTTGCCGATGAGGTAATCCGCCCCGCTGCGGAGGCGCTTGACCGGGAGGAACGGTTTCCAGCGGAAATATTTGACCAGATGGCCGGGCTGGGACTGTTTGGCATTGGCGTGCCGGAAGAAATGGGCGGCCCGGGGTTTGATACGCTGACCTATGCACTGGTGATGGAAGAGCTGTCGCGCGGCTACGCCTCAGTGGCGGATCAATGCGGGCTGG
>JANNRN010000276.1:0-10991 GCA_031401375.1 Phyllobacteriaceae bacterium
GGCCGGATATCGACCTGGCTGCGCGGCAAGAACGCCGTCGCGCCGTCGAGATCAACGGTGAAGCCGCCCTTGACGACATTGAAAATCACGCCGTCAACGCGTTCGCCCTTGCTGAATTTCTCTTCGAGCTTGACCCAGCTCTCTTCGCGGCGCGCCTTCTCACGGGAAAGCACGGCTTCGCCAAGCGCGTTCTCGATGCGCTCGACATAAATGTCGATCGTGTCGCCCGGCTTCAGCGTCCCGTCCTTGCCCTTGACGCCGAATTCCTTCAGCGCAACGCGGCCTTCAACTTTCAGACCGGCGTCGATAACGACCATGTCCTTTTCGATGGCAATGACGATACCTTTGACGACCGTACCTTCGGCGACATCATTGGTGAGGTAGGATTCTTCGAGAAGGGTGGCAAAATCTTCCTTCATCGGGGCAGCTTTGGACATGTGTTCTCCTGAAAAGCCCGAATTGTCGGGCAGGCGCCGGCGGGTTAGCGTTACATTCTGTTTCTTCCGCCATCCCGGCCTTCATGGAAAAGGCTGATGGTGCTCCACAAGAGCGTCCGGCGCAAACAAGTTGGCGGAGAAACGGCTATTTGCCTCGCGATGCCAGTTTCTGATCAATGATGGAAACGGCGGCGCGAAACGCGGTCTCTATATCCATGTTGCTCGTGTCAAGCAAGTGCGCGTCTTGCGCCGGCTTCAAGGGCGAATCCGTGCGGCCCCTGTCACGGGCGTCACGCCGTTCGATATCCTCGAGAATGGTTTCAAAATCCGCGTCTCCAAGTCGCAGCAACTCTTCCTCGAACCGCCGCTTGGCGCGCACCGCCGCGGATGCTGTCACATAGAGTTTCACATCGGCATGCGGACAAACCACCGTTCCAACGTCGCGGCCGTCAAGCACTGCGCCGCCGGGTTGCCCGGCAAAATCGCGCTGCTTTTCAACCAGCACACGCCGCACCGCCGGAATGACGGCGACCTTCGAGGCGCCTTCGCCAACCTCGTTGGTTGACAGTATTTCGCGGTCAAGTTTCGCCAGATCGACGGTTTTGGCGGCTTTGACCGCACCCGTCTCGTCCTCAAGGGCAAGTCCGCGGTTCATCAGCGCTTTCGCCAGCGCCCGGTAGGTGAGCCCGGTGTCCAGATGCGGCAGGCCGTACTTCTGCGCCAAAAGCCGCGCCAGCGTGCCCTTGCCTGATGCGGCGGGACCGTCAATGGCGATGACAAACCCCATCTAGGTGGCCAACTCATCAAGGCCGGCATAAAGGTCCAGCGCTTCCGGGTTGGCGATCGCCTCCTTGTTCTTCACCACGCGGCCATGCACCACATCGCGCACGGCAAGCTCGACGATCTTGCCGGATTTTGTGCGGGGAATGTCGGCAACCGCGATGATTTTCGCCGGCACATGCCGCGGCGAGGCGTTCTTGCGGATGCGCTCCCTGATCCGTTTCACCAGCGCCTCATCAAGCACGGCGCCCGCCTGCAGGCGCACAAACAAGACCACGCGCACGTCATCTTCCCAGTCCTGGCCGATGCACAGCGCTTCGGCCACTTCATCGAACTGCTCGACCTGATTGTAGATTTCCGCCGTGCCAATGCGCACGCCGCCTGGATTGAGGGTGGCGTCCGAGCGGCCGTAAATGATCATGCCGCCATGCGCCGTCCACTCGGCGTAGTCGCCATGGCACCAGACATTGTCGAACCGCTCGAAATAGGCGGCGCGGTATTTGGCCTTGCCCGGATCGTTCCAGAACATGATTGGCATTGACGGAAATGATTTCGTGCAGACCAGATCGCCCTTCTTTTGGCGCACAGGCCTGCCGTCATCGTCGAAGACATCGACGGCAAGGCCAAGCCCCGGCCCCTGAATTTCGCCGCGCCAGACCGGCTTCAAGGGATTGCCGAGCACGAAACACGACACGATATCGGTTCCGCCCGCGATGGAAGCCAGATGCACATCGGGTTTGATGCCTTCATAAATGAAGGAGAAACCGTCCGGCGATAGCGGCGATCCGGTGGATGTCAGCAGCCTGAGCGCGGAAAGATCATGGGTTTTGGCCGGGGCAAAGCCGGCCTTGCGCAGGGCGTCGATGTACTTTGCTGACGTGCCGAACACCGCAAAGCGCTCCTCGGCGGCAAAATCCATCAGCACATTGCCGCCGGGATAAAATGGTGATCCATCATAAAGACAGAGCGTTGCGCTGGAGGCGAGGCCCGTCACCAGCCAGTTCCACATCATCCAGCCGCAGGTCGTGAAATAGAAAAGCCGCTCACCCTCTTTCAGTCCGCAGTGAAACCGGTGCTCCTTCAAATGCTGCAGCAAGGTGCCGCCCGCCGAATGCACGATGCATTTGGGAACACCGGTCGTTCCCGACGAGAACAGAATGTAAAGAGGATGCGCAAACGGCAGCCGCGCGAATTCGAGCGTTTTTGCGGCATACGGCGCCACAAACGCCTTCAGGCTGGAGCCCGCATCAAGCCGCACATCCGTGCCCGCATAGGGAACAATCACTAGGGGACAGCCAAGCTGCTTGGCAATCGCCATGGCCTTCTCACCGGCGTCCTGGCGCTTGCCATTGTACCAATATCCGTCGCAGGCGATGAACAGCTTCGGTTCGATCTGGCCGAACCTGTCGAACACGCCCTGCTCGCCAAAATCCGGCGAACAGGATGACCAGATGGCGCCCAGCGAACTTGCCGCCAGCATCAGCGCGATCGTTTCGGGAAGGTTCGGCATCATCGCCGCCACCCGGTCGCCCGTCCCGATCCCGGCGCCCCGCATCGCCTGCTGCAGCCGCGACACCATTTCCTGCAATTCGTCAAAGGACCAGACAGCGCGCGCCTTGTCTTCGCCGCGGAATATCAGCGCAGGGCCGGACCCGGATTTCCGCAACAGGTTTTCCGCAAAGTTCAACCTGGCGTCCGGAAAGAACCGGTCGTCGATCATGTGGCCGTATTCCGCAAGCGCGATGCCGCCCTTGTCGCCGATGACGCCGCAATAGTCCCAGACCGAAGTCCAGAAGTCGCCGCGCTCCGTCACCGACCAGGCATGAAAGGCGTCATAATCCGCAAACGTGCGCGAATGCCGCTTCCCGCACCAGCGCATGAAGGCCGTCATCGGGCTTGCGGCGATTTGCGCGGCGGCGGGGGTCCAAAGAGGTTTGTCGGCAGTCATTAAAAGTCCCTGATTCGGATTCGGCAGTTCTGCTATACGCTCCGCGTAATCCCGCCATCAATCCTGATGCTCTGGCCGGTGATGTAGCCTGATTTGTCGCTCGCCAGAAACAGGATGAGTTCGGCCACTTCCTCTGACGTTCCGTAACGCCCCAGTGGAATGCGCGAGCGGCGGTCTTCCTTTTCCGGCAGCGAGTCGATGAAGCCGGGCATCACGTTGTTCATGCGCAGATTGTCTTTGGCATATTGGTCCGAGAACAACTTGGTGAAGGCCGACAGGCCGGTGCGGAACACGGCGGATGTCGGGAACAATTCCTCCGGCTCGAAGGCGGCGTAGGTCGAGATGTTGACGATGGAGCCAGCCTTTTGGGCTTGCATGACTGGCGCGACGAGGCGCGTCATCCGGATGACATTTAGAAGATAAAACTCCATGCCGAGCACCCAGTCTTCATCGCTGATGGCAAGGATCGGGCCTTTGGGGCCATGACCGGCGGAATTGACGACGGCATCAATGCGGCCGAATTTTTCCATCGATAGGTCAACGAAGCGCTTGAGATCGTCCGGATTGCGGTTGGAGCCGGTAAAGCCGAGACCGCCGAACTCCTTCGCCAGCGCCTCGCCCTTTCCCGAGGAGGAAAGCACGGCAATGTCATAGCCGCTCATCGCGAGTTTGCGCGCTGCCGCGGCGCCCATTCCCGAGCCGCCGCCGATAATGAGTGCTGTCTTCTTGGTCATAAATCTCTCCATGGGAAATGGTGTGAAGGAATTGGGGCGGCGTTACTTGCGTCTTACACCAACTTCGATGGCGGCAAGACCGGCATAAGGCGGCCGTGAAAACAATTGGCTGTCATTCAAGTATGAAAGCAGCATGTCGAACGCGTCAACGCCCCAGAAAAGCTCGGGGCCGTCAGGAGTTTGAACCACAAAAGTTGGCACCCCGAAGACGCCGCGCGAGATGGCTTCATCCGTCAGTGTCCGCAACTTGAGCTTGGCGGCATCCACCTCAAACAGCGGAAGTGGTGCGCCAACCGCGTCGGCAAAAGCTGCGAGTTCGCCCGCATTGTCCGGCGCGCGGCCCTCGCCAAACACGAAGCCGAATGCGCGGCGGACCATGGCCAGATCCGCATTGGCGCCGGCAAGAATGCGCAACGCCGCCAGCGGATTGAACGGATGCCGCGGCGGAAACCGCATGGAGACGTGATGGCGTTCGGCCAAAAAGGCGGCGACACGATACGTGTGCAGCCGCTTGGGCGCAATCTCCGCCGGTCCAAGCTGCCCCCAATGCGACAATATCGCGCCGAGCAGCACCGGCTTCGGACTGACCGTCACATCGCCCGGCAATTCCCCAATCCGCGCCAGAGCGACATGGCTGAACGGCGAGATGATGTCGTAGTAAAAATCAATGATGCGCGGCATTGGGATTTCCAGTAGTGTCTCACTTTGAAATTTGACTCGATACCGCTATCGAAACCAGTCTGCATTTTCTATATACTTAGCGCAAAGCTGCAGGAGATTAACATGGGCCGTAAACTCACGAATGATGAGAAACGAAAAGTTACCGAACACGCGCGGAAGATTGATGCCGCCCGTTTCCCTGATGCCGTGCTATCTATCATTGTCGAGGACGAAATTGATGATGATGGAAGGGTCCACTGGAGAACATGTGCGGTGAAGGAATCCGTTGGGCTTGGCGGTATTTGAGTGCCAACTGGACCCAAAGGCCAGAAGCGACCCGCCGATGTTATCAGCAATGCCGTCAAGGTCATGCGCATTTCAACTGGTGAAGAGCATGCCTTGATTAGTGACGGCAAGGATCCCGCCGCCAAGGCGCTTTGTGCAAAAGAGACAGCGGTCAAACGATTGAAAATCTGCTAGTCTTCTTCATCGTCGTCAAGAACGGCTTTTTGTGCTTCCAGCAACTTGATTAGCTTACCGATCTCACGCGGCCCTAAATCGCCGCTTACGATCAGACGGTAACCCACTTCTTTTGAAAGCGGTCCTCGAAGCCATTCGCGTTCACCCTTTTGTATCACCAAGTTGGTTGCGACAACATTAGGCTCGGCAAGAGTTGGAGGGACCATTCCGCCCGATAGCGAAGGACGCGTCCCCTTGGTATGGACCACGACTTGCTCCATAGGTATGCCTGTTTCGCTTCCGACAACGAATGCCCATTTTTGCCCGTTGTGCGTTTCCACTGCTCGCAGGCGAGCCGGATGCTCCAATGAGAGGCCTCCGTCTATCTCAACCTGCACCAAATCACCGATCTCTGGCTCTCGATCTGGCAGTTTTTTTTCTCGAACTTCTTCTGCCTCGCTATCGCTCTTCTTATCATACTGGCGCGCAGAAGTGAAACGAATTGTCTCATCGAAAACGCGCAAGAAAATCTTAGCGGCCTCCGATGTGAAGCCCCCCTCAAACTGAAGTTGGCTCAGCGCATGAGCTTCGTCAGGCCGACCTTCTTCCCACTTATGCGCGTATTCAGCAATGGCCTGGGGCTTCATCGCGGCTTCTGCCAGAAGAGTTTCTCGAACACCTGGTCGAGCATCATTCAAGATGCGTGCACCAAGTTCAGACAGCTTTATCTTTCGATTGTCACCCGAACCAGAGTCTTCAATCAGTCCAAAAGACTGAATTGCTGCAACTGTCCGATCTGTGGAGCTGCTTTTCGCCGACATGTCCCAGTCCTTAGCAATGTCCGCTACACGTACGTCGTACCGCTTCGCCTTTGCGTGCAGGACCTCAATTCGTTCGATCGCTTTTGCGAGCCCAATGTATGGGAACTTGGGGCTGCGATCACGCTTAATTGCGTCCTTGTTTGGTTCTTCGGTCACGACCACCCTCCGCTAAAAATTGATAAGTCTTCTCATACTTTATCAAATGCCATTTGACAAGCTTGTTGTTCCGATTTAGTTTTGGGCTGATAGGAGGTGACGCATGATTCTTAGAAGGGTTACCCTAGCCGTTCCACGCTTACGGGTGCGGTAGGGGTAAAACGAGAGAGGCCGCCAATCCCCGGCAAGGGAGGCGACCTCAATGTAAGCCACATTACTTTGCGCAATTTGGCGGCGGTGTTTATAGCACCGCCGCCTTCATTTGAGAACACCTAGTTTCAGCGATGGGCGCCGCTATGGTAATCGTCATCGTTGCTCACACTTTCCCGTAGCGACGGACATGATCCGCCATTTCGTCATGGCCGCCAGCTGAAAGACCCGCCACCACGCCCGCCCTGTCCGGAACCGGCCGGTTCTGGCTGACTTTCCACTTGCCGGAAATTTCTTCGATTAGCATTTCGATGCCGACGATTGCCCGCTTCTGCATGTCGATGAAGCCGGCCGGTGCGTCAGTTACCGCCCAAGGGACGTCGCGTTTTTGTTCATGCTGGCCGGTCAGCGCCGACACGTGGCTATGCAGCCAGTCCGGATCGTCCATGACCTGAACTTTTCCGCGAACCTGAACCGAAATATAGTTCCAGGTCGGGACGACTTTCCCGTGCTCCTGCTTCGATTGATACCAGGACGGCGACACATAGGCATCGGCGCCCTGAAACACGACCAGCGCACTCGCCCCTTGCTGCAAATGCCGCCATTGCGGGTTTGCCCGCGCCACATGCGCGCGCAGCACGCCCTTTTCAGTGCCGCTGGCGTCAAGCAAGAACGGGATTGAATTGGCCTGCAAATCCTCGGCGTCGGCGGAGATCAGCAGACCGAGCGGATGCGCGCTGATGAATGCGTGCAGTGTCGGCAAATCCTGCTCCACAAAATGCGCTGGCTGATACATCAGTAGCCCCTTTGCTCAAGAAATCTGGGCGCCAAGCCCCGTCATCAAATCCATGAATTCGGGAAAGCTTGTGGCGATCATTGCGGCGTCGTCAATCGTCACCGGCTTTTCCGCCGCCAGCCCCATGACAAGGAACGCCATGGCGATGCGGTGATCGAGATGCGTTTTGACCATGCCGCCGCCGATGCCCTTGCCACCCGGACGGCCGCGCACAGACAAGGTTTCCTTGCCCTCGGTGCAGTCGACGCCATTGGCTTCGAGGCCGCGGGCGACAGCGGCGAGGCGGTCGCTTTCCTTGACTCGCAGTTCTTCCAGACCGTTCATCACTGTCTCGCCCTCGGCAAACGATGCGGCCACGGCCAGCACCGGGTATTCGTCGATCATCGATGGCGCGCGTTCGGCGGGCACGTTGACGCCTTTCAACTCGGACCCGCGCACGCGAAGGTCGGCGACATCTTCACCGCCCGCCAGGCGCGGATCGAGGATGTCGATACGGCCACCCATTTCCTGCAAAGTGACAATGAGACCGGTGCGGGTCGGGTTCATCAACACGTTCTTGATGGTGATGTCCGAGCCCGGCGCAATCAGCGCCGCCACCAGAGGAAACGCGGTCGAAGACGGATCGCCCGGCACATCGATATTCTGGCCGGTCAGTTTGCCCTGACCTTCAATGCGGATATGGCGCACGCCTTCGGCATCGGCTTCAACGTCAAGACTGGCGCCAAATCCCTTCAGCATCTTCTCGGTGTGGTCGCGCGTCATCACCGGCTCGATGACTGTTGTGATGCCCGGCGTATTCAAACCTGCGAGAAGCACGGCGGATTTGACCTGCGCCGACGCCATTGGCACACGGTAGGAAATCGGCGCGGCAATTCTTGGCCCGTGCAGGGTCAGCGGCATGCGCTCGCCCTCCGAGGCCGTAACCTGCACGCCCATCAGCCTGAGCGGGTCGAGGACACGCTTCATCGGGCGGCTTTGCAGGGAGGCGTCGCCGATGAATGTGGTCTTCATGTCATAAACGCCGACCAGACCCATGGTCAGGCGCGCGCCGGTGCCGGCATTGCCGAAATCAAGCGGGGCTTGCGGCTCCAGAAGGCAGCCATTGCCGGTGCCATGGATGATCCAGACATCGCCGAGCTTGCGGATTTTCGCGCCCATCGCCGACATCGCCTTGCCGGTATTGATGACATCCTCGCCTTCCAGCAGGCCGGTAATGCGGGTTTCGCCCGAGGCCAGCCCGCCGAACATGAAGGAGCGGTGCGAGATCGATTTGTCGCCGGGAATGCTGACAACGCCGGCAAGGTTGGCGGATTGGCGCGAAATTGCCGGTTTTGCGAATAGATTGTGGTTCATGCGTTGATAGCTTTGCTGAAAAACGGGGCAGGCGGGGCGGCTCTAACACAGGTTTTCGAAAGGGTCACCTGCACGCGTGCGCGGAATTTTCTTTCGCTTTGACAAGTGACGGAGTTTGCGGCTATGCACGCGCGATTTTGTTTTGGCCCGGCGCATGCGGCGCTTAGCGGCATTCATTCACATAATGAGGTAACACGTGGCGAAACCCGACCTTGGTACCAAACGTACCTGCCCGGAGACTGGCAAAAAATTCTATGACCTGAACAAGGATCCGATTGTTTCCCCCTATACCAGCATCGCCTATCCCCTCACCGCCTTCGAACAAGTAAAACGCGAAATTCGCGCTGCGGAAGAGGAGGAAGAAATCGCGGAAGTTGATGTGGCGCTGGAGTCTCCTGAATTTGTGCCGTTGGAAGAGGCGGACGGTGAAGACAAGGGCGATGCAGAAGAAATCCCCGATCTCGGCGACGATGATGTTGATCTTGGCGAGGACGCCGAGGATACATTCCTCGAGGAAGAAGAAGAAGACGAGGACGATGTCACCGACATTTTGGGTGGCGTCGGTGACGGTGAGGACGACGTCTGATCCTGCGTGGGCTTACTCCGATCGATTTTACGCTTGATATTGAGGGGTCCGCGATTTAAGAACCCGCTCGATCGAATGCCCCCTTGGGCCTTCTTTCCTGACCGAAAGGTCACGGGGCCACCCGGAAATGGGGCTATAGCTCAATTGGTAGAGCGCTTGCATGGCATGCAAGAGGTCAGCGGTTCGATTCCGCTTAGCTCCACCAACCGCAAGATTCAATGTGTTTGCGACAAGGCCCGCTATCGCCAGCGCAACATCATCGAGCGCACTATCAACCAATTCAAGGACTTCCGCCGAATCGCAACCCGCTTCGACCGCAACATCAAAAACCGCATCAGATGGCCGCGAGATTGAATTATGGGACAGACACTATCGACCCAGTCATATGGCGGCAGTAAGGAGTGCGGACCCTACGTGTTCCCAAGCCGTCGCGCTATTGCCGGAACCGTTGTAGATTTCATGTTCTTGATGAGTATTATGCGTTTAACAATCACTTCTCATCTCTCAGCTTGTTTTTGTTTGGGGCGACTGACCTACTTGAACGTTGCGGGCCATTTTAACTCTGTTTGAATACTAAAGCCCCATTCCCAAAATCTTGCCCACCGTGAAAATATCCTTGTCGCCGCGACCGCACAGGTTCATCACGATGATCTCACTCTTGCCCATTTTCGGCGCGCGTTTGATGACTTCGGCGAGTGCGTGCGCTGGTTCCAGCGCCGGGATAATGCCTTCGAGGCGCGTCAACAGCTGGAAGGCTTCGAGCGCTTCGGTGTCCATGATCGGAACGTAGTCACAGCGGCCGGTGTCTTTCAGCCAGGAATGTTCCGGGCCGATGCCGGGATAATCAAGTCCGGCTGAAATCGAATGACCTTCTTTGATCTGGCCGTCGCCATCTTGCAAAAGATAAGTACGGTTGCCATGCAGCACGCCGGGCGAACCTGCGGTCAACGAAGCGCAATGCTCATCGCCCTCCAGCCCTTTGCCGCCCGCCTCGACGCCGACAATCTTCACGTCCTTGTCGTCCAGAAACGGATGAAACAGGCCGATGGCGTTGGAGCCGCCGCCGACCGCCGCCACCAGCATGTCCGGCAAGCGGCCTTCGGCGAGCATGATCTGCTCCTTCGCCTCGCGCCCGATCACCGATTGGAAATCGCGCACCATTTCGGGATAGGGATGCGGCCCGGCGGCGGTGCCGATCATGTAATAAGTATCCTCGACATTGGTGACCCAATCGCGCAAGGCTTCGTTCATCGCGTCTTTCAGCGTACCGTGCCCGGCGGTCACCGGGTTGACCTCAGCCCCAAGCAGCTTCATGCGGAACACATTCGGCGCTTGGCGTTCCACATCGGTCGCGCCCATATAGACATGGCAGGGATATCCGAACCGCGCTGATACTGTGGCGGCGGCGACGCCATGCTGACCGGCGCCGGTCTCGGCGATGATGCGCTTCTTGCCCATGCGCCGCGCCAGCAGGATTTGGCCGAGGCAATTGTTGATCTTGTGCGAGCCGGTGTGGTTGAGCTCGTCGCGCTTGAAGTAAATCTTTGCCCCGCCCAAATGTTGCGTCAGCCGCTCGGCAAAATACAAGGGCGAAGGGCGGCCGGTATAATGCGTGTTGAGATGCTCAAGCTCGGCCTTGAACGCCGGATCGCCTTTCGCATCCGTATAGGCTTGCTGCAATTCCAGGATCAGCGGCATCAGCGTCTCGGCGACGAAACGCCCGCCGAATATGCCGAACATGCCCTGCTCGTCCGGGCCGGTGCGGAAGGAATTGGGTTCGACGGGCTTGTTCAAGACTTTGCTCCACTTTCGGCCACTGCGGCAAAAAACTTCCCGATGAGATCAATATCCTTGATCCCGGGCGCGCTTTCCACGCCGGATGACACATCAAGCCCCGGCGCATGCGTCAAGGCGAGCGCGGCAGCGACATTATCTGCATTCAATCCACCCGAAAGCATGTAATCCAGACCCGGGTCAAGCGCTGAGAGAAGCGTCCAGTCGAACGAAACCCCGTTGCCGCCGGGCAGCTCGGAGCCTTTGGGGGCCTTGGCATCGAGGAGAAACGTGTCGGCGATGCCCATATAGGACGCGATCTGGTCCAGATCGGCGCG
>JANNRN010000277.1:0-2260 GCA_031401375.1 Phyllobacteriaceae bacterium
TCGCCGAGTTCGCCGACAAACCGCTGCCGCCGTCGGAAACGTCGGAGGAAGGCGCCAACAAGTCGAAGAATGAGACGCATGAGCGGATTCTCTTCTCGGAAAAATTCGCCTGCCCGGTCTCCGGTTTCACCATCGCCGAAATAGAGCCGCGCCTTTTCTCGTTCAACAATCCGTTCGGCGCCTGCCCGGCCTGCGACGGCCTCGGCTCGCAGCGCGTCGTTGATCCAGAACTGGTCGTGCCGGAGGACCACGTGTCGCTGCGCGAAGGCGCAGTGGCGCCTTGGGCCAAGTCCTCGTCACCTTATTATACCCAGACATTGGACGCGCTCGGCAAGGCCTATGGCTTCAAGCTCGGCGACCGCTGGCGCGACATTCCGGACGAGGCGAAGCAGGCCATCCTCTATGGCACCGGCAGACAAGAAATCGCTTTCGCCTATGATGACGGATTGCGCTCCTACAAGACGACCAAAACATTCGAAGGCGTCATCACCAATCTGGAGCGTCGCTGGAAGGAGACGGATTCGGCCTGGTCGCGCGAGGATATCGAGCGCTACATGTCCTCCACCCCCTGCCCGACCTGCAATGGCCATAGGCTGAAGCCGGAGGCGCTGGCGGTCAAGATCGGCGGCAAGCATATTGGCGAAGTGGCGGCTTTGTCGATCCGCGATGCCGTGAAATGGTTCACCGATCTTCCCAAGCTGTTCAACGCCAAACAGGCTGAAATCGCTCCGCGCATACTGAAAGAAATCCGCGACCGTTTGAACTTCCTCAATGATGTCGGCCTTGATTACCTGTCGCTGTCGCGCAATTCCGGAACCTTGTCCGGCGGCGAAAGCCAGCGCATCCGCCTCGCCTCGCAGATCGGTTCGGGCCTGACCGGCGTGCTCTACGTCTTGGACGAGCCCTCGATCGGCCTGCACCAGCGCGACAATGAGCGCTTGCTTGTCACGCTCCGGCATCTGCGCGATCTTGGCAATACGGTGATCGTCGTCGAGCATGACGAAGACGCCATCATGAGCGCCGATTACGTCGTCGACATGGGCCCGGCGGCGGGTATTCATGGCGGTGAAATCACCGCGCAGGGCACGCCGGCGCAAGTGCTTGCCAATCCGAATTCGCTGACCGGGCAGTATCTTTCCGGCAAACTCGGCATTGACATCCGCGCCGAACGCCGCCCGATCCACAAGTCCAAGCGCATCAAGGTGATCGGCGCGCGCGGCAACAATTTGAAGAACGTTTCCGCCGAAATCCCGCTCGGCTGCTTCACGGCGGTGACCGGCGTTTCCGGCGGCGGCAAATCCACTTTCCTGCTTGAAACCCTGTTCCGCGCTGCCTCGCGCCGCATCATGGGTTCCCGCGAACATCCGGCGGACCATGACCGGATCGAAGGGCTGGAGCTGCTCGACAAGGTCATCGACATTGACCAGTCGCCCATTGGCCGCACGCCGCGCTCCAATCCCGCCACTTATACCGGCGCGTTCACGCCGATCCGCGACTGGTTCGCGGGCCTGCCCGAAGCCAAGGCGCGCGGCTATCAGCCGGGCCGTTTCTCGTTCAACGTCAAGGGCGGGCGCTGCGAGGCCTGTCAGGGCGATGGCGTCATCAAGATCGAGATGCATTTCCTGCCCGACATGTATGTCACCTGCGAAGTCTGCCACGGCAAGCGCTATAACCGCGAAACGCTCGACGTCACGTTCAAGGGCAAGAGCATCGCCGATGTGCTCGACATGACCGTCGAAGAAGGCGTCGAGCTGTTCGCCGCCGTCCCCGGCGTGCGCGACAAACTGACGACGCTCAACGATGTCGGCCTCGGCTACATCCATATCGGCCAGCAAGCGACCACGCTCTCCGGCGGCGAAGCCCAGCGCATCAAGCTCGCCAAGGAACTGTCAAGAAAAGCCACCGGCCGCACATTGTATATTTTGGACGAGCCGACGACAGGTCTGCATTTCCACGACGTCAAAAAACTCCTCGAAGTGCTGCACGAGCTGGTCGATCAGGGCAACACGGTCGTGGTCATCGAGCATAATCTCGAAGTCATAAAAACCGCCGACTGGATCATCGACCTCGGCCCGGAGGGCGGCGACGGCGGCGGGGAGATCGTCGCGATTGGGAGGCCGGAGGATATTGTGAATGAGCCGCGCAGCTATACGGCGAAGTTTTTGAAGGGGCTGCTGGGGAGGAGGCCAAGGGCGCGGGAGGCGGCGGAGTGAATGACAGATCCCAGCTTGCGACTCTCCAAACTATTTGCGCACGTTGG
>JANNRN010000278.1:0-3710 GCA_031401375.1 Phyllobacteriaceae bacterium
GCATCCGTTTTTCTGGCATCCTGCACGTCGACCGGATCGTCTCTTGATGTTGGCGCCAGTGGCTTTGCCTCAAATTCGGCGACGACGCCGGACGAGCCCGTGACAGATGATTCGGGCATGGAAATCGCGGCCCTGCTGCCGACCGGCGGGATTGCACCTGCGGCAAAACCGGCAGGATACCAGTCCACCGCCGAACCGCTTGCCGCGCTTGCCGCGCCTTCGCAAGCTGCTCAAGCAACAACAATCGTCGCGGCAGATCAGCCTCCCTCCTCAACACCCGACGCTGCGGGTGCTGCCGAGTTTGCGATCGCGAGCGCCGCATCGCAAACATCTGCCATTGTGCCGCTTGCCGCCGCTGAGGACGCCCCGACGCCTTCGGCCGAAGAGACCGGGACGGTAGCAGCAAGCGCCACGTCCGCCGGTTCCGCAAGCACAGGAACGGCGATCAGTCTGGCGCCGGAAACCAAAAAGCCGAAAACCCTGTTTGCGGCGCTTTTCGGCGGTCCGGCAGCCAAGAAGCCGAAGCCGGTGCAAGCCGCAGCCGTGCAGGAGCCGCAATTGGCGCTGGCTGAGGCAACGGACGAAGGCTCGGCGGGTCAAGTCGTGCTTGCCAACCTTGACCAGCCCTTGAAAGCGACGGTGTTTTCCGCGCAGCCTGCAAGCAGCAATAGCGCGCTTCCAGGTGTGCGCCAGAATGCGCTTTTTGAGATCACCCGGCGCGACAATGCCAATCACGACAACGATATCGACATCAGCGAAGAGGATGCCGCGCCCGTTCAGGTTGCCTATGCGGGCGGCCTTGCCCGTCTCACGCCCAATGGCCTCAGGGTCCAACGCGAGAGTGTGGACGTTGCTTGTCTAAGGCCGCAACTGGTCAAGGTGCTGAAGAGCTTGGAGCGTCATTACGGACGCCAACTTGTGGTGACTTCCGGATTCCGCAACCCAAGCTTTAACCGCCGTGTCAGGGGCGCAAAGCACTCGCTGCACATGTATTGCGCCGCTGCCGACATTCAGGTGCCCGGCGTTTCAAAATGGTCGCTCGCCCAATATCTGCGTTCCATGCCCGGACGCGGCGGTGTCGGAACTTATTGCTCGACCGATTCAGTCCACATTGACATTGGCCCGAACCGCGACTGGAACTGGCGGTGCTCACGCCGCAAAAAGCGCGGATGAGCCGTGTTTTCTGCGCCACGCGGGGTTGCGGCCAAAATTCATCCTGCTATATAGCCGGTCACGTTGCGCCCATCGTCTAGCGGTCAGGACGGCGCCCTTTCACGGCGCAAACACGGGTTCGATTCCCGTTGGGCGTACCAAACTCCCGCAGCACGGCCTATATGACGCTGGAAGTTCGTTTGTTGCCATGATGGCGTAAGGCGATCATTATTTCAGGAACCAGGCGCAATGGTCACCTATCTTGAAGCCAAGTCTGCCGTGATGAAAAACACCGGCCAGATCAAGCTCTATGACAGTGAGGCCTTCGAAGGCATGCAGCGTGCCGGTCAACTGACGGCGCGTTGCCTCGACGCACTTGTCGAGATGGTCAAACCCGGCCTGACCACCGATGCAGTGGATCGCTTCGTGTTTGAATTCGGCGCCGATCATGGCGCCCTGCCCGCAACGCTCAATTATCGCGGCTATCGCAAGTCCTGCTGCACTTCGATCAATCATGTGGTTTGCCATGGTTATCCCGATGACAAGCCTTTGCGCGAGGGCGACATTGTCAATATCGACGTGACCTTTGTGCTTGACGGCTGGCACGGTGATTCAAGCCGGATGTATCCGGTTGGCGAAGTCAAACGCGCCGCCGGACGGTTGTTGGAGGTCACCTATGAATGCCTGTTGCGCGGCATTGCGGCGGTGAGGCCGGGTTCGCGCACCGGCGCCATTGGCGCGGCGATCCAGGACTATGCCGAGGCGGAACGCTGTTCAGTCGTTCGCGATTTTTGCGGCCACGGTGTCGGACGCCTTTTCCATGACGCTCCCAACATCCTCCACTATGGCAGCGCACGTGACGGCGTTGAAATGCGCGAAGGCATGGTCTTCACCATCGAGCCAATGATCAACCTTGGACGCCCGCATGTGAAAGTGCTGGGTGACGGCTGGACGGCGGTCACGCGCGACCGCTCGCTTTCGGCCCAATATGAGCACACGGTCGGCGTTACAGCCGACGGATGCAGAATTTTCACCACTTCGCCCAAAGGCCTCGACCGTCCCGGCATTCCAAGCTAGGTTTGGCGCAAGCGGGGCGAAATCAATGGCGGATGACAGGTCGGACAGCAAAGCCAATGAGCGCGGTTTCTTTGCCGACGCTGGCCCGCCTTCAAAATCCAGCCTGACGCCATCCTTGGAGGCAAGCAAGCGCAAGCATTATCACGGTCATCGCGACAGGCTGCGCGAGAGGTTCCGGGAAAAAGGTTCCGATGCCCTTGCCGATTACGAGTTGCTGGAGCTGATCCTGTTTCGCACAATCCCGCGCGCCGACACCAAACCGGTCGCCAAGGCGCTGTTAAACAGATTCAAGTCGCTGCCGGAAGTGTTTGGCGCACAACAGCAATTGTTGACCGAAGTCGAAGGCGTCGGCGAGGCGTCGGCGCGCGACATCAAAATCATCTCGGCTATATCACACCGAATGCTCAAGGCGGACATTGCCGGGCGCGAGGTGCTGTCTTCGTGGAAGAAAGTCTTGGAATATTGCCGCGCCTCAATGGGCTTTGAGACGCGCGAAATGTTCCGGATCCTGTTTCTCGACAAGAAAAACGGCATCATCGCCGACGAAGTGCAGCAGACGGGGACGGTCGACCATACGCCGGTCTATCCGCGCGAAGTGGTCAAGCGGGCGCTGGAACTGTCGGCCTCGTCGATCATCCTTGTTCACAATCACCCGTCAGGCGATCCAACGCCATCGCGCGCCGACATCGAGATGACCAAAACCATCATCCAGACGGCCAAGCCGCTTGGCATCGAGGTTCATGACCACATCATCATCGGCCGCGACGGGCATGCGAGTTTGAAGGGGCTGCAACTGATATGAGTTCCGCATCCAAAGAAGGATCTTCCGCCCGGCACTGCCAAGGCCATCGCGGATCAGGCAGGTTGGCGATAGCTGTTCCGGCCCGGCATCAAACAAGGAGCCCAAATGCGTCACTATTTCGCTCTGGTGGAGAAAGAGGAAGGCAGCGCTTTTGGTGTACGCTTTCCTGATTTTCCGCATGTGTTTTCAGCCGCCGACGAGCAGGGTGGCATTGTCAAGGAGGCTTTGGACGGGTTGCGCCTTGCCGCCGAGGATGGCCCCCTTCCCGACCCCTTGACACATGCGTAGGTTCTGGCGCGAGAAGATGTCCGCGCCGCGCTGGCGGACGGGTGTTATCTGGTCCAAGTGCCGTTCAGCAGCAATGACACCGAAGTGGTGCGCGCCAATATCACGCTGGAGCGCGGGGCGCTTGAAGCGATTGATTTTGCCGCAAAGCAGCGCGGGCTGACGCGCAGCGCGTTTCTGGTGAATGCGGCAAAACATGAGATTGAGGCGTAACCGCCGGTCGGCGCCGAAAACTTATTTCTTTTGCCCGCAACGCCGCGTCATAAGCCAGCCTTGAATAACTACGGAAAGTCCGTATATTGCAGCATATCTATTTTGAATGGGATGACCTCAAAGCGGCGGAGAATTTCCGCAAGCACGGCGTTTCATTTGAGGAGGCTGCGCACGCGCTGGG